>CAMLQP010000088.1 GCA_946482115.1 uncultured Comamonadaceae bacterium | reverse complement strand
CAGAGCTCGGCGCACTGGCCGTAGAAGTCGCCGGTCTTCTCGGCGCGGAACCAGGTGTCGCGCACGAAGCCGGGGATGGCGTCCTGCTTGATGCCGAAGGACGGCACCATGAAGGCATGGATCACGTCGTTGGCGGTGGTGATGATGCGCACCTTCTTGCCCACGGGCACGACCATGGGGTTGTCGACCTTGAGCAGGTAGTCGTCGGGCTTGGCGCCGACGTTGGTGTTGGACATTTCGCGGTGCGAGTTGTCCAGCGTGGACAGGAAGCCGATACCCTGGCCTTCGCCATTGATGTAGTCGTAGCCCCACTTCCACTGCATGCCGGTGGCCTTGATGGTGATGTCGGCATTGGTGGTGTCCTTCTGCGCGACCAGCACCTTGGTGGCCGGCAGGGCCATGCCGATCACGATCAGCAGCGGCACGATGGTCCAGCCCAGCTCCACCCAGATCGGCTCGGGCAGTTCCTGCGCCTTGTGGCCGACCGACTTGCGGTGCTTGAGGATGGCGTAGAACATCACGCCGAACACGATCACGAAAATGACCGTGCAGAGGATCAGCATGAACCAGTGCAGCCAGTGCTGCTCCTCGGCGATCTTGGTGACCGGCGGGTGAAAGTTGAGCTGGTTGACGGCAGGTCCGCCCGGCAGGTCGTTGACCTGGGCCTGCGCGGTGGTGACCCAGGCACCCGCGCCAGCCACCAGCGTGGCCGCGGCCGACTTCAGGGCAAGCCAGCGCTGCCGCGTCGAATCTGCTGCTTTTTTCATCGTGCTCACTTTCAAGGCCTCAAATATAAGTATCGATTTATTTATATCGATCCCGATTACACCAAACTCCGTCGCCCGGCGCCCAATACTCAGGCACCGCGCAAGGCCAGACGAATCTCGCGCGCCAGCGCCGGCCGCATGCCGGCCTGCACAAAGCGCCCCACCCTCACGGAACGTCCGTCGCCAAAAACCTCGATCAGGGAACCGTCGCCCGCGCGCGGCTCCACACGGACCCACGCTCGACGGAATTCGGCACGCTCGGTCCGCCCGGCAGACTCGAGTTCCACCACCAGCCGGTCACCCTGCAGGCAGATGCGTTCGCGATCCACCGCATGGCGCGCGTAGAGCACGAAGGCCAGCCCGATGGCCAGCACCTCGAGCAGCGCGAACGGCATCACCATCCACGCCCCGCGGCTCCAGAAGAAGCCCGCGATGCCCAGCGACGCCACCGCCAGCAGCCCGAAGGCCCATGCCACCTGGCGTGGCGCCAGCGAGCAGTTGCGCCGCAACAGCCACTGTGTGCCCTGGGGCGTCACGGTCGCGAAGCGAAAAGCCTGGCCCGGATCGGTCACGGTACACGCACCACCAAAGGCTGCGCGCCCGAAGCGCGGCAGCCTGCGCAGGGAAAATGCCCTCGATTCCTTGATCGGCGTCAATTGTAGCGGGGGCGGAGGCCGGTTTTCCGCCCGCGGCACCTGCGTGACGCCCCGGGATGCCCCAAAACGGTCTCAGCGTGCCCCGCCGCGCAGCATGGCGCGCATGTCCTGTAGCGAAATCGAGCCGGGTTCACCGCCCCGGATGCGTGGAGCAGCCTTGAACGCATGCCCGTAGATGACCTCGAAAGTCAGCTGCAGCTGGCCGTCATCGGCTCGCGGCAACTCGCGCTCCAGCACCTCGCGGTAGCGCCGGGCCCAGCCGCGCGCGCGCAGGCCGGCAAACCGCTGCGGATGCAGGTTGCGCCCCAGTCCGCGCAGTTCCTGCAGCAGACGCTCGGGTGTCGCAAAGGTCAGCACGATGCGCTCCATGTCCATCACCGGCTCGGCAAAGCCGGTGTGCACCAGCTGGTCGCCCCAGTCGTGCATGTCGACGAAACCCTGGGTGGGCGGCGGCCAGCCCTGGGTGGCGTGCAGCACGCGCAGCTCGCGCAGCGTGTCGGGCCCCAGGCAGGCGAACATCAGGAAGCCTCCCACAGCCACGCGCCGATGCCACTGAGCCAGCCGGGCCTGCGGCCGGTCTTCGCCATGCAACGCCATGTTGGCCCACAGCAGGTCCACGGTCTCGTCGCCGCGCGGCAGGCGCTCGCGCCGACGCGCCAGCGGGTTCCAGCGCCAGCCCTGGCGGGCGCCCCAGTCGCGCAGCAGCGCCTCGGGCGCTTCGCCGTCGATCAGCGCATCGGCCTGCGGGTAGCGTTCGCGCACCCGGCGGTGCGCCTCCAGGCCGCCGCGCAGCGGCTCCCAGTCGAGCCAGACGGCGGGCTGCTGCTTGATCCAGTCAAGGCGCTCCGCCATGCGCCGGCCCACCTCCTCGTGCAGCCAAGGACTGGCCTCGGGCACGCGCCGGCGCCAGCGCGCAGCGGCCATGGCATCGAGATCGGGCAAGGGGGTTTCGGTATCCAAGCGCGGCAGTATAGTCAGCACACAACGACACTCAGGGAGAAAAGGTCATGTTGCCGTCGCGCTGCCAGGTCTGCGGGCTGTGGCCGTCGCGCCCCGTCTGCGCGGCCTGCGAGGCGGCTTTCGCGCCGAGCCCCTCGCGCTGCACCACCTGCGCCCTGCCCTGCCCGGCGGGCCAGCGCCTCTGCGGTCATTGCCTGCGCGAGCCTGCGGTGCTGGCCACCTGCCTCGCAGCGGTCGACTACGCCTATCCGTGGGCCGGTCTGCTGCAGCGCTTCAAGTTCCACGATGAGCCAGCCTGGGCGCGCCATTTCGCAGCGCAGATGCGGCGCACCGCTGGCGCGCTGGCCCTGCTGGCCGGCGTGGACCACGCGCTGCCCGTGCCGCTCACGCGCGAGCGCCTGGCGCGGCGCGGCTACAACCAGGCCTGGGAGCTGATGAAGCACCTGCACCTGCCGCAGCCCCGGGCCGACCTGCTGATCAAGCTGCAGGACCTGCCCGAGCAGCACACGCTGAACCGCGCCCAGCGCCTGCGCAACGCGCGGCAGGCCTTCGCGGCCGCGCCACACGCCGGCGCCGTGGTGCGAGGGCGCCACCTGCTGCTGGTGGACGACGTGATGACCACCGGCGCCACGCTGGAGGCGGCCACCGACGTGTTGCTGCGCGCCGGCGCCGCCCGGGTCAGCGCGCTGGTCTACGCCCGCACCGTGCCCGACCTATGATCGCGGCCATGTTCCACATCGTCCTCGTCCACCCGGAAATCCCGCCCAACACCGGCAACGTGATCCGCCTGTGTGCCAACACCGGCAACACGCTGCACCTGGTGGAACCGCTGGGCTTCTCGATGGATGACAAGCTGCTCAGGCGCGCCGGCCTGGACTACCACGAGTACGCCGAGGTGCGCCGCCACGCCAGCTGGGATGCGCTGCTGGCGCGCGAAACACCACCACCGGACCGGCTGTTTGCCTTCACCACGCGCGGTTCGCGCAGCGTGTTCGAGGCCGCCTTTCGTGCCGGCGACTGGCTGGTGTTCGGCTCCGAGACCGCTGGCCTGCCGGCCGAACTGCGCGAACGCTTCCCGACCGCGCAACGGCTGCGGTTGCCCATGCGCGAGGGCCAGCGCAGCCTCAATCTGTCGAACGCGGTGGCCGTCGCAGCCTACGAGGCCTGGCGCCAGAACGGCTTCAGGGGTAGTGCCTGACCAGCGACTCGGCCACGCAAACTGGCTTGTCGCCGCCCTCGCGCTCGATCACAACGGCCCAGGTCATCTGCACGCCGCTGCGGTCGATGGGATCGCAAGCCTGCAGCGTCATCTGCGCGCGCAGCCGGCTGCCAGCCGGCACGGGCGAGGTGAAACGCACCTTGTTGAGGCCGTAGTTCACGCCCATGCGGGTCTGGTCCACCGAAAAGGTGGTTTCGAAAAAGGCTGGCAGCAGCGACAGCGTGAGAAAACCGTGCGCGATGGTGGAGCCGAACGGCCCGGCTTTGGCCCGCTCCGGGTCGGTGTGTATCCACTGGTGGTCGCCGGTGGCCTGGGCGAACTGGTCGATCTGCGCCTGCGTCACCGCAAGCCAGCCGCTCTGCACCGATTGGCCGACGAAGGCCGACACGTCGTCGTAGGTCTGGAATCGTTTCATGCGGGCACTGTAGGGCAGCACGGGCCGGGCGACTGTCACCAGGCCGACGCACGGGACGGCAACCGGCTCAGGCCTTGTCCAGCCAGCGGCAGATCGGCTCCCACTGCACCAGGTCCTTCTCGACCCGCGAGGGCGTGACGTCGAACACGGTCAGGCCACGCGCCGCCAGATGCACGTAGTTCTGGGTCTCGCGCAGGTGACCCAGCACGGGCAGCCCCAGTCCGCGCACGAACTGGTCGAGCTTGTCGAAAGCGATGGTGCGCTCGTGCACCCGCATGCCGATCACCCCTACCTCCACGCCAGCGCTCTTGCGCGAGGCCAGCAGTTCGTCGATGAAGGCACGGGTGGCATACATGTCGAAAATGCTGGCCTGCAGCGGGATCACGATCCGGTCAGCCAGCTTGACGACGTCGTTGAAGCGCCAGCCGTGCAGGCCGGCCGGCGTGTCCAGCACCACGTGGGTGGTGCCCTTGGGCGGCTTGACGATCAGGTCCGGACCGGCATCCCAGGTGGCGATGGGCCGCGCGGCTGGCGGGCGCAGCTGCAGCCACAGCCGCGAGGACTGCTGGCGATCGACATCGCCCAGCATCACCGCATGGCCGCGGCTGGCCCAGTACCCGGCTATGTGGGTGGACAGCGTGGACTTGCCCACGCCTCCCTTGGGATTGGCAACGACGACCACCGGCATGGCTTCCCTCCGATCGATGTGATGGGGGCCATCTTACTGATAAAACCTACAACGCCGGCGCCACGGCGTCCCAGAGCAGCTTGAGGCCGGTGAACAGCATGCCCGCGTACAGGAAGCGGTAGAACAGCGCCGGCTGGATGCGCCGCGCCACCCGGACCCCGATCCACACCCCCACCGGCGCCAGCGGCAGCAACACCAGGGAGGTGGCGAAGTTGCGCATGTCCAGCAGGCCCAGCAGGCCGTAGGGAATCCACTTGCTGAGGTTGAGCACGAAGAAGAACACCGCCAGCGTCGCCGTGAACCGCACGGGCGACAGCCGGTGCGGGATCAGGTAGGCGTTGATGGGCGGGCCTCCGGCATGGGCGATGAAGCTCGTGAAACCCGAGGTGACCGTCAGCAGCGCACCCGCCAGGCGCCCAGGCGGCGGCGCCTGCGGGTGCGGCGGGAACAGCAGGCGCTGGGCCAGGAACAGCAGCGTGGCCAGCCCCACCACGCCCGAGACCACGTGCGCCGGCAGCAGGCCGAACAGCACCGCGCCCAGCACGGTGCCCACCAGACCGCAGGGAATCAGGAACCGGAGCAACCCCATGTCGAAATCCCGCCGGTAGGCCGCCAGGCCCAGCAGGTCCATCAGCAGCAGCACCGGCATCAGGATGGCCGCCGCCTGCGGCACGGTCACGGCCAGCGCCATCAGCGGCACCGCCAGCGAGCCGAAACCGGCGCCGAAGCCGCTTTTGCTGATCCCCAGCAGCAGCACGGCCGGCACGCTGACAAGGTAGAAGAACGGGTCGGTGATCAGCGGCAGGCTCATGGGTTGCGGATTATGGCGGCAGGCCCGGCGACAATCGGGCCATGAATCCGATCACCCCCTGGGGAGACACCCTGCGCCTGTTGCTCGAAGTGAGCGCCACCGCCGCGTTCGCGCTGTCGGGCGTGATGGAAGGCGCGCGCAAGCGGCTGGACGCCGTGGGCGTGTGCGTGGTGGGCTTTCTCGCGGCCTTCGGCGGCGGCACGCTGCGCGACCTGCTGCTGGATCAACGCCCCTTCTTCTGGGTCCGCCATGTCGAAATGCTGTGGGGCGTGCTGCTGCTGTGCGCGCTGGCCATGCTGTTCCTGCGTGGCGCCCACTTCCGCCTGACCGAGAAGACCATCCAGTGGCCCGACGCGCTGGGCCTGGGCCTGTTCGCCGCCACCGGCGTGCACCAGGCGCTGCTGCAGGACCTGCCGGGCCTGGTGGCGGTGCTCATGGGCGTGATCACCGGCGTGTTCGGCGGCGTGCTGCGCGACGTGGTCTGCAACGAGATCCCCACCGCCTTCAAGGATCACCGGCCCTACGCGGTCTGCGCCTTCGCGGGCGCCTGGGCTTACGTCGGCCTGTGGCAGCTGGGCGTGTCTGACGGCTGGGCCCTGCTGGCCTGCGTGACCGTCACGGCCGGACTGCGCTTCGTCGCGCTCTGGCGCGAATGGCACCTGCCCGCGTGGCGTCTCTGAACTCCGTTTAAGCTCGCGCCCATGTTTTCCCCGTCCCAAGCCGACGTCCGGCGCTTTTTCTGTTCGGTCTACGCCAAGTGGCAGAACGGCGAACCTCTGGAGGCCATCGAGACCCTGGCCCAGCTCTGGATGGCCGAGCACCCCGAGTTCCACGCCGAACTGGCCGACCTGGACGCCGCGCTCGCCGCCATGGACCGGCCCGAGGAAGGCCGCTCCAACCCTTTTCTGCACCTGTCCATGCACCTGTCGGTCAGCGAGCAGTGCTCCATCGACCAGCCGCCCGGCATACGTCAGGCGGTGGAATTGCTGGCCGCGCGACGCGATTCGCTGCACGAGGCGCACCACGAGGTGATGGACTGCCTGGGCGAGATGATCTGGGAAAGCCAGCGCAGCGGCCGCCCGCCCGACGGCCACGCCTACCTGGAGCGCGTGCGCGCCCGCGCCACGCGGACCTGACCGGCGGCGCCAGACCCACACACCCCGGCTCAGTACAATGCCAGCCTCTGCGGAAGCGTGGCAGAGTGGTCGATTGCACCGGTCTTGAAAACCGGCGGCTCGCAAGGGTCCGTGAGTTCGAATCTCACCGCTTCCGCCAGATGGCCCTCAAAGCCCGAACCGGGCCCCCGCCCCCAGCAGCGTGGCCACGCCCAGCGCCGCGAAGATGGCCGCCGCGATGCCGTGCACCAGCTTCATGGGAATCCGGGTGGCGAGCTTGTCGCCCGCGAAGACGGCGGGCACGTCGGCAATCAGCATGCCCAGCGTGGTGCCTATCACCACCATCACTGGCGCGGCGTAGTGCGCGGCCATGGCCACCGTGGCCACCTGGGTCTTGTCGCCCATCTCGGCCAGGAAGAAAGTGATCAGCGTGGCGCCGAAGACGCCGAAACGGCGCGCGATCTGCGTTTCCTCTTCCTCGATCTTGTCGGGAATCAAGGTCCAGACCGCCATCGCGATGAAGGACACGCCCAGCACCCAGCGCAGCACCCCGGGGCTCAGCGTGGTGGTGATCCAGGCCCCCAGGGCGCCGGCCAGGCTGTGGTTGACGATGGTGGCCGCCAGGATGCCGAGCACGATGGGCAGCGGTTTCTTGAACCGGGCGGCGAGCAAGAAGGCGAGCAGCTGGGTCTTGTCGCCGATTTCAGCGAGGGCCACGACGCCGGTGGAGACGAACAGGGATTCCATGTGGGGCTATCAATACCGGCCGGTGCACAAGACGGATGACCACAACACATCCCCGGCCGTTGTTCGGAGGTGTCGTGGTCAAAGGTCTTGCCAGGCGGTGAGACTGCCGACGCCATGACCTGCGGGTCAAGTGTGTTGACGTCAGCCTCTTCGGGGTGAAGAGCGGCTACTCCCCAATGACGGGACGGATTTTAGCAGGCCCGAGTCAGCAGGCCTGCAGGGGCTCCCCCAGGCGGCGCAGACCCAGCCACTGCAGCTCGGCCAGCACCAGCACCGCCAGCGCCTGCACCCCCACATAGGCCATGCCCAGCGCGCCTGGCACCAGGCCGGTGCCGAACACCACGGCGGCGCTGGCCGCCACCCAGGCAAAGTTGCCGATGATCAGCAGCGTGAGCGCACCACGTGAGGGCTGGCGCTGCAAGGCCAGCCAGCCGGCCAGCACCACGAAAGGCAACAGCAGCCAGCCACTCGCGGTCAGCAGCGCGGACGAGATACCGAGCAGGTCGGCCAGCAGGGCCGGCAGCCCCAGGTGCAACACGCCCATGCCGGTGCCGGAGGCGGCGTCGGCCCAGAGCACGCGGCGCAGGCCGGCGGGGGAAGTGAGAGATGCGATCAGGGACATGATGGACTCCAGTCCGGGTTGAACATGGCCTGCATCGTCGACGCGCCGCTGCAGCACGTCCATGACCTGGGAGGTCAAGCCGCCGCGGCACGCTTGGGCCTACCATCTCGGCCATGAACACCCACACCCCCGCCCCGTTCGGCGAACGCCTGCGCCACTGGCGCCAGCACCGCCGCCTGAGCCAGCTGGATCTGGCGCACGCGGCCGAGGTCTCCACCCGCCACCTGAGCTGCGTGGAGACCGGCCGCGCCAGCCCCAGCCGCGACATGGTGCTGCGCCTGGCCAACCGGCTGGAGGTGCCGCTGCGCGAGCGCAACGCGCTGCTGGTGGCGGCCGGGTATGCGCCCATGTACCGCGACCGTCCGCTGGACGCGCCCGAGATGGGCAGTGCGCGCGCCGCCGTGCAGCGCATCCTGGACTGCCACGAGCCCTGGCCCGCGCTGGCCATGGACCGCCACTGGAACCTGGTGATGCACAACCGGCTGGTGCCGCTGCTGATGGCCGGCGCCGACCCGGCGCTGCTGCAGGGCCCCGTCAACGTGCTGCGCCTGAGCCTGCACCCGCGCGGCCTGGCGCCGCGCATCGCCAACCTGGACCAGTGGCGAGAACACCTGTTCGAGCGCCTGCGACAGCAGATCCACCAGAGCGGCGACGAGACACTGGCCGCGCTGTTGCAGGAACTCAAGGGCTACCCCGGCAGCCCGGCCGGCGAGGCGGTGCAGCTGCCCGAGGAACACCTGGGCGTGCTCATGCCGTTCCGGTTCCGCACCGAGGCGGGCGTGCTGAACCTGGTCAGCACCACCACGGTGTTCGGCTCGCCGGTCGACGTGACCCTGCAGGAACTGGCGCTGGAGACCTTCTTTCCGGCCGACGAGGCCACAGCGGCCGTGCTGCGCGCGCTGGCCAGGGCCTGAAGAAAAAAGCGGCCACGAGGGCCGCTTTTTCAACGGAGCATCAGGCTCACGCCGTCACGCCTTTTGCCGCCTCCGCGTACTCCTCGATCTGGTCGAAGTTCATGTAGCGGTACACGCTGGCCTTGTCGGCGTCGATCACACCCATCTCTTTCAGGTACTCCTCCTTGGTGGGCAGGCGGCCCAGGCGGGAGGCGATGGCAGCCAGCTCGGCCGAGCCCAGGAACACATTGGTGTTCTTGCCCAGGCGGTTGGGGAAGTTGCGGGTGGAGGTGGAGATGACGGTGGCGCCCTCACGCACCTGCGCCTGGTTGCCCATGCACAGCGAGCAGCCGGGCATCTCGGTGCGCGCACCGGCGGTGCCGAAGGCGGCGTAATGGCCTTCCTTGATCAGCTCGCTCTGGTCCATCTTGGTCGGCGGCGCGACCCACAGCTTGACCGGGATGTCGCGCTGGCCGCCCAGCAGCTTGGCCGCCGCGCGGAAGTGACCGATGTTGGTCATGCACGAGCCGATGAAGGCCTCGTCGATCTTGGTGCCGGCGACTTCGGACAGGAACTTGGCGTCGTCCGGGTCGTTCGGGCAGCAGACGATCGGCTCGGTGATCTCGGCCAGGTCGATCTCGATCACAGCGGCGTATTCGGCGTCCTTGTCGGCTTCCAGCAGCTCGGGCTTGGCCAGCCAGGCCTCGACCTTCTCGATGCGGCGCGCCAGGGTCTTGGCGTCGGCATAGCCGTCGGCGATCATGTTCTTCATCAGCACCACGTTGCTGGTGAGGTATTCCTTGATCGGCTCGGGATTGAGCTTGATGGTGCAACCGGCAGCGGAGCGCTCGGCCGACGCATCGGACAGCTCGAAAGCCTGTTCCACCTTGAGGTCGGGCAGGCCTTCGATTTCCAGGATGCGACCCGAGAAGATGTTCTTCTTGCCGGCCTTGGCCACGGTCAGCAGACCGGCCTTGATGGCGTACAGCGGGATCGCGTGCACCAGGTCGCGCAGCGTCACGCCGGGCTGCATCTGGCCCTTGAAGCGCACCAGCACGGATTCGGGCATGTCCAGCGGCATCACGCCGGTGGCGGCGCCGAAGGCCACCAGGCCGGAACCGGCCGGGAAGGAGATGCCGATGGGGAAGCGGGTGTGCGAGTCACCGCCGGTGCCCACGGTGTCGGGCAGCAGCAGGC
>CAMLQP010000087.1 GCA_946482115.1 uncultured Comamonadaceae bacterium | reverse complement strand
CCCAGTGCGAGGCCGAGGGTTTCCGCCGCATCACCTACTTCCTGGACCGCCCGGATGTGATGTCGGCCTTCACCGTCACGCTCAAGGCCGACAAGGCGCTCTACCCCGTGCTCCTGTCCAACGGCAACCTGGTCGAGCAAGGCGAACTGGAAGACGGCCGCCACTTCGCCAAGTGGGTGGACCCGCACAGGAAACCGGCCTACCTGTTCGCGCTGGTGGCCGGCCAGCTGGTCAGCCGCGAGCAGCGGATAGTCTCCCGCAGCGGCCAAGAGCACCTGCTGCAGGTCTACGTGCGCGCGGGCGACCTCGACAAGACCGAGCACGCGATGAATTCGCTGATGGCCTCCGTCGCCTGGGACGAGGCCCGTTTCGGCCTGCCGCTGGACCTGGAACGCTTCATGATCGTCGCCACCAGCGACTTCAACATGGGCGCGATGGAGAACAAGGGCCTCAATATCTTCAACACCAAGTACGTGCTGGCCAACGCCGCCACCGCGACCGATGCCGACTACGCCAACATCGAGTCGGTGGTGGGCCACGAGTATTTCCACAACTGGACCGGCAACCGCATCACCTGCCGCGACTGGTTCCAGCTGAGCCTCAAGGAAGGCCTGACCGTCTTCCGCGACCAGGAATTCAGCATGGACCTGTGCGCCAGCCCGTCGGCGCGCGCGGTCAAGCGCATCGAGGACGTGCGGGTGCTGCGCACTGCCCAGTTCCCCGAGGACGCCGGCCCCATGGCCCACCCGGTGCGCCCCGACAGCTATGCCGAGATCAACAACTTCTACACCGTGACGGTGTACGAAAAAGGCGCCGAGGTCGTGCGCATGCAGCAGACCCTGGTCGGACGCGAGGGCTTCCGCCGCGGCATGGACCTGTATTTCCAGCGCCACGACGGCCAGGCCGTGACCTGTGACGACTTCGCCCAGGCCATCGCCGACGCCAACCCCTCCAGCGAACTCGCCCGCCTGCTGCCGCAATTCAAGCGCTGGTACAGCCAGGCCGGCACGCCCCGCGTGCACGCCAGCGGCCAGTACGACGCCGAAGCCCGCCGCTACACCCTCACGCTGCGCCAGAGCTGCCCCGCCACCCCGGGCCAGCCCGAGAAGCTGCCCTTTGTCATCCCCGTGGCGCTGGGCCTGATTGGCGCCGATGGCCGCGAGGTGCCCGGCTCCGCCCGCACCGTGGTGCTCAGCGAGCCGCAGGCCGAGGTGGTGTTCGAGGGTGTCGAATCCGCGCCCGTGCCGTCGCTGCTGCGCGGTTTCAGCGCGCCCGTGATCCTGGAAACCGCCGACACCGACGAGCAGCTGCTGACCCTGCTGGCTCACGACACCGACGCCTTCAACCGCTGGGAAGCCGGCCAGCGCCTGGCCCTGCGCCGCGCGCTCAAGGCCCTGCACGCCGAGGGCCCGGTGCCCGCCCAGGTGCTGGACGGCGCCTTCGTCGAAGCCATGCGCGCCGTGCTGCGCCACCCCGATCTGGACCCCGCCTTCAAGGATCTGGTGCTGACGCTACCGGCCGAAACCTACCTGGCCGAGCAGTTGCCCGAGGTCGATCCGCAGCGCGTGCATGCGGTGCGCGAGGTCATGCGCGCCCAGCTGGCCGAGGCGCTGCAGGCCGACTGGGCCTGGGCTTTCGAGACCCACCAGGACACCGGCGCCTACCGCCCCGACAGCGAAGGCAGCGGCCGCCGTGCCCTGGCCGGCCTGGCCCTCACCCACCTGTGCATCGCGGCCCGCTCCAGCGGTGACGTGGTGTGGCCTGGCAAGGCCTACCAGCGCTTCAAGGACGCCGGAAACATGACCGACCGCTTCAACGCGCTGTCGGCGCTGGTGGTGAGTGGCCACGCACTGGCCAGGCCCGCGCTGGAACGCTTCCACGCCCTGTTCAAGAACGAGGCGCTGGTGCTGGACAAGTGGTTCGCGCTGCAGGCCGGCGCGCCCGACCGTGGTGGCGATGTCCTGCCCCTGGTACGCCAGCTGCTTAAGCACCCCGACTTCTCGCTTCGCAATCCCAACCGCGCGCGCAGTCTGATCACCACCTATTGCCAGGGCAACCCGGCAGCCTTCCACCGCGCCGATGCCGCTGGCTACGTGTTCTGGAGCGAACGCGTGATGGAGATCGACGGCTTCAACCCCCAGGTGGCCGCCCGCCTCGCGCGTGCGCTCGACCGCTGGAAGAAGCTGGCCGAACCCTACCGCAGCGCCGCCCGCGAGGCCATCGCCCGCGTGGCCGCCAAGCCCGACCTCAGCAACGACGTGCGAGAGGTCGTCACCCACGCCCTGCAGGACTGAACATGAGCAGCAAGACCATCTCCCTCTCCCGCTACCTGGTCGAGCAGCAGCGCGTCGACGGCCGCATCCCGCCGCAGCTGCGCCTGCTGCTCGAAGTCGTGGCGCGCGCCTGCAAACGCATCAGCCACTCCGTCAACAAGGGCGCCCTGGGCGACGTGCTGGGCAGCGCCAACACCGAGAACGTGCAGGGCGAGGTGCAGAAGAAGCTCGACATCATCGCCAACGAGGTGCTGATCGAGGCCAACGAGTGGGGCGGCCACCTGGCCGCCATGGCCAGCGAGGAAATGGAAGGCATCTACGTGGTGCCCAACCGCTACCCGCAGGGCGAGTACCTGCTGCTGTTCGACCCGCTCGACGGCTCCTCCAACATCGATGTCAACGTCAGCATCGGCACCATCTTCAGCGTGCTCAAGAAGCCCGACGACGACCGCGGCGTGGAGGCCGGCGACTTCTTGCAGCCCGGCACCGCGCAGGTGGCAGCAGGCTACTGCATCTACGGCCCGCAGACCACGCTGGTGCTGACCGTGGGCGACGGCGTGGCCATGTTCACGCTCGACCGCGAACAGGGCTCCTTCGTGCTGACGCAGGAAAACGTGCGCATCCCCGAGGACACCAGGGAATTTGCCATCAACATGAGCAACATGCGGCACTGGGATGCCCCGGTGCGCCGCTACATCGACGAATGCCTGGCCGGCAAGGAAGGCCCTCGCGGCAAGGACTTCAACATGCGCTGGATCGCCAGCATGGTGGCCGACGTGCACCGCATCCTCACGCGCGGCGGCATCTTCATGTACCCCTGGGACAAGCGCGAACCGGAAAAAGCCGGCAAGCTGCGCCTGATGTACGAGGCCAACCCCATGGGCTGGCTGGTCGAACAGGCCGGCGGCGCGGCCACAAACGCCCGCCAGCGCATACTGGACATCCAGCCCGGCAAGCTGCACGAGCGCGTGAGCGTGGTGCTGGGTTCGAAGAACGAGGTCGAACGGGTGACCCGCTACCATCTTGACCCCTCCAGCCCCAGCTGAAACCGGCATCCGGTATTTGCTAGAATCTTGGGCTTACGCCGGAATAGCTCAGTCGGTAGAGCAGCTCATTCGTAATGAGAAGGTCGGGGGTTCGATTCCTCTTTCCGGCACCAGAACATGCAAGGGTTGACAGGCCACGCCTGCCAGCCCTTTTTTGTTGTGTGCATGCGGGCGATGCCGCCCTACAATAGCCCGCAACCCACCCGGACTGATAGGCCGCCATGGAGATGGAACAAGACCTGTTTCGACGGCTTGAACAGCTGAACGCCATCGGCGCGTCGCTGTCCAACGAGCGCAACCTTTCGCGCCTGCTCGAAAACATCCTGATCGCGGCCAAGACCATCACCAGGGCCGACGGTGGCACGCTGTACCTGCTGACAGAAGACGACAAGTCGCTGCGCTTCGAGATCATGCGCACCGACTCCCTGGGCATCGCGCTCGGCGGCACCACCGGCAACCCGATCAAGCTGCCCAATCTGCAGCTCTCCAAGGATGGGGGTGAGCCCAACCTGGCGCTGGTGGCCACCTATGCCGCCATCAAAGGCGAGACCATCAACATCCCTGATGTCTACAGCGACGCCGATCATTTCGACTTTTCCGGCACTCACAAGTTCGACCAGATGACCGGTTATCGGTCGCAGTCCTTCCTGACGGTGCCGATGAAAAACCACGAGAACGTGGTCATCGGCGTGCTGCAACTCATCAACGCCACCGATCCGGCCTCGGGCCATACCGTGCCGTTCTCGGTGGCCGACCAGGGCCTGGCCGAATCGCTGGCCTCGCAGGCGGCCGTGGCGCTGGCCAACCGCCAGCTCATCATGCAGCAGGAGGCTCTGTTCGAGTCGTTCATCGACCTGATCGACACCGCCATCGACGAAAAATCGCCCTACACCGGTGGCCATTGCCAGCGCGTGCCGGCGCTGACCATGATGCTGGCCGATGCCGTGAGCCAGACGACGGAAGGTCCCCTTGCGGGCTTCCGGATGGACGAGCACGACCGCTACGAGCTCAAGATCGCCGGCCTGCTGCACGACTGCGGCAAGGTCACGACACCGGTCCACGTGGTGGACAAGGCCACCAAGCTGCAGACCCTGTACGACCGCATCGAGACAGTGGACACCCGCTTCGAGGTGCTCAAGCGCGATGCCGAGATCACCATGCTGCGCCAGCAGCTGGCGCTGCGCGATGCCAAGGACGAGGCGGCCGAGGCCGCGCTGCAGCTGACCTGGGAACAGACGGTTGCGGCGCTGGATGACGAGCGGAATTTCCTGCGTCGCTCCAACAAGGGTGGCGAAGCCATGAAGCCCGAGGACCAGCAACGGGTGCGCGACATCGGCACGCAACGGCGCTGGCGCGATCCGTCAGGCGAGGACGTCCCCTTCCTCAGCGACGACGAGATCGAGAACCTGACCATACGCGCCGGCACGCTGACGGAAGCCGAGCGCCAGATCATCAACCACCACATCGTCGCGACCATCAAGATGCTGGAACAGCTGCCCTGGCCACGCCACCTGGTGAACGTGCCAGAGTACGCCGGCGGCCACCACGAGCGCATGGACGGCAAGGGCTATCCGCGCGGCCTCAAGCGGCACGAGATGTCGCTGCAGGCACGCATGATGGGGATCGCCGACATCTTCGAGGCGCTGACCGCGAGCGACCGCCCCTACAAGAACGCGATGAAGCTGTCGCAGGCGATGCAGATCCTGGCCAACTTCTCGCGCAACAACCACATCGACCCCGACCTGTTCGAAGTCTTCGTCAAGCAGAAGGTCTATCAGAAGTACGCCGTCGAGTTCCTGGTGCCCGAGCAGATCGACGCCGTTGACGAGGCCGCCGTGCTGACCAACGCCGCGCCGCCGGTCCACATACCGGCCCGGATGCCGACCTGAGGACGGCCCGCGCGCCGTGCGACGCATCGCCCACCTGGACATGGACGCGTTCTACGCGTCGGTGGAATCGCTTCGCTATCCCCAGCTCAAAGGCCAGCCGGTCGTGATCGGCGGCATGCGCCGCCCTGAAGATCCCGACCCCGAGACCGGACGCGACCTGCCCCTGGAGGCCTTTCCGCGTCTGCGCGGCTATGTGGGCCGCGGTGTCATCACCACCGCCACCTATGCGGCGCGCCAGTTTGGCGTCGGCTCGGCCATGGGGTTGATGAAGGCTGCCAAGCTCTGCCCCGACGCCATCCTGCTGCCGGTGGACTTTCCCGAGTACCGCCGCTTTTCGCGCCGCTTCAAGGAAGTGATCACCGAGATCGCGCCGGTGATGGAGGACCGGGGCGTGGACGAGGTCTACATCGACTTCACCGACGTGCCCGGCGGCCAGCGCGAAGGCGGGCGCGTGCTGGCGCGACTGATCCAGAAAAGCATCTTCGAGGCTACCGGCCTCACCTGCTCCATCGGCGTGGCGCCCAACAAGCTGCTGGCCAAGATGGCGAGCGAATTCAACAAGCCCAACGGCATCTCCATCGTCCTTGAGGACGAGCTGCAGACCCGGATCTGGCCCCTGCCTTGCCGCAAGATCAACGGCATTGGCCCCAAGGCCGACGAAAAGCTCAAGGTCCACGGCATCGCCACCATCGGCGAGCTGGCCGCGCGCGAGCGCGACTGGCTGGTGGAGCACTTTGGCAAGGCCTACGGCGCCTGGCTGCACGAGGCCTCGCACGGCCGCGACAGCCGCCCGGTGGTGACCGAGAGCGAACCCGTCTCCATGAGCCGCGAGACCACCTTCGACCGCGACCTGCATGCCGTTCGCGACCGTTCCGAGCTGGGCGCCATCTTCACGCAGCTGTGCGAACAGGTGGCGTCCGACCTGCAGCGCAAGGGCTACGTGGGCAAGACCATAGGCGTGAAGCTGCGCTTCGACGACTTCAAGATCGTCACGCGCGACCACACGCTGCCCTTGCCGGTGAACAGTGCCGCCGACATCCGTCGCGCCGCCGGCCTGGCACTCAAGCGCGCCCCGCTGCAGCGCCGCTTGCGCCTGCTGGGCGTGCGCGTGGGCGGCCTGTCGCGTCCGGGCGAGGCGGTTGCGCCCGAGGTGACACCCACCACACCGTCGCTGTTCGACTGACCTCTATCATGAGCCGACACCTCCAGGAGACACCATGGACACGCTGAGCTGCTTCTCGCTGACCGAAACCGACCACATCGCCCACCTGGTGCTCAACCGCCCGGACCAGTTCAACACCATGAACCCCACGTTCTGGCGCGAGCTGGACCAGGTGCTGGACCAGGTGCACCGCGCAGGCACGGCACGTGCGCTGGTGATCTCCAGCACCGGCAAGCACTTCAGCGCCGGCATGGCGCTGGAGACCTTCGGAGGCGCCATCGCCATGGACGACCAGAGCCCCGAAGGTCGCGCCGCCATCTTCGATCTGCTGACCGACATGCAGGCCACCTTCACCCGCCTGGAAAACCTGCGCGTCCCCACCGTCGTGGCGCTGCACGGCGGCTGCGTGGGCGGCGCAGTGGACATGGTCAGCGCCTGCTGCCTGCGCTTCGCCTCAGCCGACAGCTTCTTCTGCATCCAAGAGATCAACATCGGCATGGTGGCCGACGTGGGCACGCTGCAGCGCCTGCCCAAGCTGATGCCGCTGGGCATCGTGAAGGAACTGGCCTACACCGGCCGCCGCCTCGGCGCGGCCGAAGCCCACCAGTACGGCCTGGTCAATGCTGTCTGCGCCGATGCCGCCGCCACGCTGGAGCGCGCCATGGCCTGCGCGCGCGAGATCGCGGCCAAGCCCCCGGTCGCCATCTGGGGCAGCAAGCAAGCCATTCATTACGCGCGCGACCACGCGGTGGACGACGCGCTGAAGCAGATGGGCTGGCTGCAGGGCACCATCTGGAGCAACGCGCATGTGCGCGAGTCCGTCGCCGCCATGAAACAGCAGCGCCCCGGCGCCTTCACGCCGCTGGCGCCCCTGCAGCGTTTTGCCGAACTCGGATGAAGATCTTCCACAACCCCGACCACCGCGCCCACGCCGGCCGCCACGAGATGTACCGGGGCCGCCTGGTGGCCTGCCACGAGGTGCCCGAGCGGCTGGACCACGTGACGGCCGAGCTGCGCCGCCGCCCCATGGGCGAACTGCTGACCCCGCCACCCGCCCCGCGCGCGCGGCTCGAGCGCGTGCACAGCGCGCGCTACCTCGACTTCATCGCCAGTGCCTGGGGCGAGTGGGTGGCGCAAGACCCGGCCAACGCCGAGCTGGATGTGCTGCCCTCGGTGTGGCCCGCGCGCGGTTTTCGCAGCGACGTGCTGCCCAACAACTTCTCGGCCCGCGTGGGCCTGTTCTCGTTCGATGCCGGCACGCCACTGACCGCCGGCACCTGGGCCGCCGCCCAGACCGGCGCCGCCTGCGCGCTGGCCGCCGCCGACGCGGTGCTGGCCGGCGACCGCAGCGCCTTCGCACTCACCCGCCCGCCGGGCCACCACGCGGGGCCCGACTTCTTTGGCGGCTACTGCTTCCTGAACAACGGCGCACTGGCCGCCCAGGCCCTGCGCGATGGTGGTGCCGCCCGCGTGGCCGTGCTGGACGTGGACTACCACCACGGCAACGGCACTCAGACCCTCTTCTACGACCGCGCCGACGTGCTGACCGTCTCGCTGCACGGCGACCCGCGCACCGAGTACCCCTTCTACCTGGGCCACGCCGACGAAACCGGCCAGGGCGAGGGGCGCGGCTTCAACCTGAACCTGCCGCTGCCGCGCGGCACCGGCTTCGACACCTGGCTGACCGCGCTGGACACCGCCATCGCCCGCGTGCGCGAATTCGGCGCCGACGCGATGGTTGTGCCGTTGGGCCTGGACAGCTTCGAGGGTGATCCGATCTCGGGGTTCACGCTGCGCAGCCCCGACTACCTCCGTGTGGGCGAGCGGCTGGCCCGGGCCGGCCTGCCGACCGTGTTCACCTTCGAGGGGGGCTACGCGGTGGCCGAGGTGGGCGTCAATGCCGTGAATGTGCTGCAGGGGTTTCAGGACGCCGGTCCTTGATCTGGCACAAAATCTGGATCTTCTGGCGGTGGCAGAATTGTCAAAGACTATTTAATCGCCCATGAGAACCAACCTGCCCATCACGCAAAAGGAATACGTCTACCCGTCGCACCAGATGCTGGTGTCGACCACGGACACCAAGGGCGTGATCACCCATTGCAACCGCGCATTCGTCGAGGTCAGCGGCTACGCCCACGACGACCTCATCGGCCAGCCTCACAACCTGATCCGGCACCCGGACATGCCGCCTGAGGCCTTCAAGGACCTGTGGGCGACGGTGGGCCGAGGGCGGCCCTGGACCGGCATCGTCAAGAACCGGCGCAAGAACGGCGACCACTACTGGGTGGAGGCCAACGTCACCCCCATCATGCAGGGCAACAAGCCGGTGGCCTACATGTCGGTGCGGGTGCCCCCCACGCGCGAACAGGTCCGGGCCGCCGAGGCGCTTTATGCGCGCATGAACGCGGAGCGCGAGCGGGGCCGGCCGACCTTTCGCCTGCAGGCGGGCAAAGTCCGCCCGCTGGGCTGGCGCGACTGGCTGGGCGCCCTGGGGCGCCAGTCGGCCACGCCACGGCTGGCGCTGTCGCTGCTGGTGATGACGGCCCTGGGTCTGGCGCCGCTGGGGCTCGGTCTGGAGGGTGCGGCACTGGCCGGTGCCCAGACGCTGGGCCTGCTGGTCGGCGCAGTCGGCGTGCTGCTGTGGTTCCATTCGCGCTTCTCGGTCGGCCTTGCCGAGGCCGACCGCTTCGCGCGCGACCTGTCCAGCTGCAGCCTGGACACCACCGTCAACACCCACTACCCCGAGCCCATGGGCACGCTGATCCGCAAGCTGCTGCAGGTGCAGGTCAACCTGCGCGCGGTGATCGGCGACGTGCGCACCGAGATCGACGGCTTCAGCCGCTCGGCGCGCGAGATCGCCGAGGGCAGCCACGACCTGTCGGCCCGCACCGAATCCCAGGCCAGCAGCCTGGAGGAGACGGCTTCTTCGATGGAGGAGCTTTCCAGCACGGTGCGCCAGACCGCCGACACCGCCAACCGGGTGGCGGAGCAGACGCGCCGCAGCACCGAGGTGGCGACTCAGGGCAAGCAGGCGATCGACGCGGTGGCCTCGTCCATGAGCGCCATCGAAGCCTCGTCCAACAAGGTGGGCGAGATCATCCAGGTGATCGAGAGCATCGCGTTCCAGACCAACATCCTGGCGCTCAACGCCGCGGTGGAAGCCGCGCGTGCGGGTGAACAGGGCCGGGGTTTCGCGGTGGTGGCCAGCGAGGTCCGGGCCCTGGCCCAGCGCAGCGCCAACGCGGCCAAGGAAATCCGCGAACTGATCAGCCAGTCCACCGAGCAGGTGGCAGCGGGTGCGCGCCAGATGAAGGACGCCGGCGCCACCATCGACGCGGTGGTGGCCGAGGTGCTCAAGGTCAGCGAGCTGGTGCAACAGATCAGCAGCGCGACGCAGGAGCAGTCCATCGGCATCGGTCAGGTCAACGAGGCCGTGACCCAGCTCGACAGCGTGACCCAGCAGAACGCCGCGCTGGTCGAAGAATCGTCCGCCTCGGCCGAGGCGCTCAGCGACGGCACCGAGGCGCTGGCGCGCTCTATCGAGGTGTTCAGGCTGCCCTGATCACCCGCCGGGCGCTATTGACGGGCATTCCTCACGTTGGCCGGCAGCGCCTGCGGGTGGCTGGTGCGCCAGGGGTTGATGTCCAGGCCGCCGCGGCGGGTGTAGCGCGCGTACACACTGAGCTTGGTCGGTTTGCAGCGCGTCCACACGTCCATGTAGATGCGCTCCACGCACTGCTCGTGGAATTCGTTGTGGT
>CAMLQP010000086.1 GCA_946482115.1 uncultured Comamonadaceae bacterium | reverse complement strand
GCGGATCACGTCCTGCAGGTTCTCGGGCTTGCTGGGGTCGGGGTGGTGGTTGGGGAAGTGGCCATCCACCTCGCTGAAAAGTTCGACCACCTCGCAACCGAGCGCACGGAACAGCGCGGGCGCCGAGGCCCCCGCCACGCCGTTGCCGCAGTCCACCACGATCTTCATGGGCCGCGCGAGCTTCACGTCGGACACGATGCGATCGCGGTAGGCGGCCGCGATGTTGAGCGTGCGCACGCCGCCACCGGGCCGCGCAGGCGCATCGCCCGCCTCCATCACGCGGCGCAGGGCCTGGATTTCGTCGCCGAAGATGGCACGGCCGCCCAGCACCATCTTGAAGCCGTTGTAGTCCCTGGGGTTGTGGCTGCCGGTAATCTGTATGCCGCTGGCGCACACGGTGCTGGCCGCGAAATACAGCATGGGCGTGGTGACCACGCCGACGTCGATGACGGTGATGCCGGCCTCGACCAGGCCGCGCACCAGCGCCTCGTTGAGCAGGGGTCCGCTGAGCCGGCCATCGCGGCCCACGGCCACGGTGGTTTCGCCTGCCGCCAGCGCGGCGGCGCCAAAGGCCCGGCCCAGGGCCAGCGCCACGCCGGCATCGAGCGAGCGCGGCACCACGCCACGGATGTCGTAGGCCTTGAAGATGGAAGGGTCCAGGGTCATGGGAGCGGTCGTGGCGTAAGGTTTCGCGATTGTAGGCAGCCAGGGTGGCGGAGCTTCCGGGGTCAGGTCCGGAAACGGCGGTTTTCCGGTCGCCACCAGCCTATGATGCCGCCATGGCCCCCGACACCGACGACGCCTGCTACCTCGCCCTCAAGGCGCACGACGCGCGCTTCGACGGGCGCTTCTTCACCGGCGTGACCAGCACCGGCATCTACTGCCGCCCGGTCTGCCGGGTGAAGACGCCCCGGCGCGAGAACTGCCGTTTCTTCGGCCTGGCCGCACAGGCCGAGGCCGCCGGCTTCCGCCCCTGCCTGCGCTGCCGCCCCGAGCTGGCCCCGGGGAGCGGCGACGGCCCCTGGAATCTGGAGGACGCCACCCGGCTGCTGGCGCTGGCCGCCGCGCGGCTGCTGGACCAGCCCGGGCCTGGCGACGGCGACCGCACCCTGCTGGCCCAAGCGGCCGAGCGGCTGGGCGTGAGCGACCGCCACCTGCGCCGACTGTTCCAGGCGCACTGGGGTCTGTCGCCCCTGCAGTACCTGCAGACCCGCCGCCTGCTCAACGCCAAGCTGCTGCTGACCAGCACCCGCCTGCCGGTGGCCGAGGTGGCACGGCTCAGCGGCTTCGGCTCCGAGCGGCGCTTCCACACCACCTGGCGCGAACGCTACGGCCTGCCGCCGCTGCAGCTGCGCCGGCAAAGCCGCGACAGCGAGCGCACCGAGCAGGCCCTGCGGCTGACGCTGACCTGGCGCCCGCCGCTGGACGCGGATCACCTGCTGGGCTTCCTGGCACAACGCGCGATCGACGGCGTGGAGTTCGTCGACGTGGCCAGCGGCACTTGGGGCAGCACCCTGCGAATCGACCAGGCCGGCCACGAACACCGGGGCTGGGTGGTCGCCCGTTTCGACACCACGCAGGCCACGCTGCAACTCGAGGTCGCCCCCGAACTGCAGGCCATGCTGCCCCAGGTGCTGCGCCGCGTGCGCGACACGCTGGACCTGGATCTGGACCCGGCGGCAGTGGATGCGGTGCTGCTGCCCGACTTCCCCGGCAGCGCGGGCCGCCGCGTGCCCGGCGCGCTGGACAGCTTCGCGATGGCGGTGCGTGCGGTGCTGGGTCAGCAGATCACGGTGGCCGCCGCACGCACGCTGGCGCGGCGCGTCGTCGAGCGCTGGGGCGAGCCGCTGGCCACGCCCCACCCCATGCTGACACGTGTGTTCCCACGCCCGGAGGTGCTGGCCCGCGCCAGCGCCGACGAACTCGGCGCCCTGGGCATCACGCGCCAGCGCCAGGCCGCCATCCAGGCGCTTGCCCGCGCGCTCATGAATGGCGATCTGCAGCTCTCGCCCGGCGCCGACGTGGCCGCCACGCAGGCGGCGCTGGTGGCGTTGCCCGGCATTGGCGACTGGACCGCCCAGTACCTGGCCATGCGCGCGCTGCGCTGGCCCGACGCCTTCCCGGCCGGCGACGTGGCCCTGCACCTGGCGCTGGGCGTGCGCGGCGCACCGCCGCGCGAACGCGTGCGTCTGACCGAGACCCGTGCCGAATCCTGGCGTCCCTGGCGGGCGTACGCCGTCATCCGCGCCTGGGCCACCCTGGGCGCCACACCGAAAGAAACAACCCCATGAAAACCCCGCTCCAGCACCTGCGCCACACCAGCCCGCTGGGCCCCGTCTGGCTGTCGGCCACCGGCCGCGGCCTGGCCGGCCTGTGGTTCCTCGACCAGCGCCACGCACCCGCCTGGCTGGGCTCGGACCTGGCCGAATCGGCTGATCACCCGGTCTTGACCCGCGCCGCCGAGCAGATCGACGCCTACTTCGACGGCCAGCGGCGCCGTTTCGATCTGCCGCTGGACCTCGAAGCCATGGGCACGCCTTTCCAGCAGGCGGTCTGGCAGGCGCTGTGTGTCATCCCCTGCGGCGCCACCATCAGCTACGGCGAGCTGGGTCGGCGCATCGGTCGCGCCGATGCCGTGCGCGCCGTGGGCGCCGCCGTGGGCCGCAACCCGGTCAGTATCATCGTGCCCTGCCACCGCGTGGTCGGCGCCAACGGCAGCCTCACCGGCTATGCGGGTGGCCTGCACCGCAAGGCCGCGCTGCTCAAACTCGAACAGGCCTCCTCATGAAAAACACCCTCGCAGCCGAATTCGTGCTGCTCGCCGCGCTCTGGGGCGCGTCCTTCCTGTTCATGCGCCTGGGCGCGGCCGATTTCGGGCCCTGGGCCACGGCCGGGCTGCGCGTGGCGCTGGCCTCCCTCGTACTGCTGCCCATCCTCTGGGCCAGCGGCCACATGGGCGCGCTGCGCGAGCGCGCCGGCCCCATCCTGTTCGTGGGTCTGCTCAACTCGGGCATTCCGTTCGCGCTGTTCGCCTATGCGGTGCTGTCCATCACGACCGGCCTGGCCTCCATCCTCAATGCCACGGTGCCGCTGTTCGGCGCCGTGGTGGCCTGGCTGTGGCTGAAGGAGAAACCCAACGCCAGCCGCACGCTGGGTCTGGTGATCGGTTTCGTGGGAGTGGCCCTGCTGTCATGGGGCAAGGCCAGCTTCAAGCCCGGCGGCACGGGCTGGGCCGTGGTGGCCTGCCTGGGCGCCACGCTGTGCTACGGCCTCGCGGCCAGCTACACCAAGCGCTACCTCATGGGCGTGCCACCCATGGCCACGGCCACCGGCAGCCAGATCGGCGCGGCGCTGGGCCTGGCCGTGCCCACGGTCTGGTTCTGGCCGGAGCATGCGCCGGACCTGAACGCGTGGCTGGGCGTGGTGGCGCTGGCGGTGCTGTGCACGGCGGTGGCCTACATCCTGTATTTCCGCCTGATCGAGAAGGCAGGCCCGTCCAAGGCCCTGACCGTGACCTTCATGATCCCGCTGTTCGCGCTGTTCTACGGCGCGGTGTTCCTGAGCGAGGCCATCACCGCGTGGATGGTGGTCTGCGGCCTGGTGATCCTGTGCGGCATCGCGCTGGCCACCGGCGTGGTCAGGCTCCCTTCAAGATCTGCCTGATGTCACCCGCCAGGGCCTGCGCGCCGCTGCCGTAGCGGTGGTACAGGCGGATGCGGCCCTGGGCATCCCACACGTAGCTACCGGCCGAGTGGTCCATGGTGTAGCTGGTGGGCGTGGAGCCCTCGACCTTCTTGTAGTAGGCCTTGAAGGACTTGACCAGCTCGGGCAGCCTGTCGGGCGCGGTGTAGAGCGCGAGGAAGCTCGGATCGAAGTTGGCCGTGTAGGCCTTCATGACCTCGGGCGTGTCGCGCTCGGGGTCGATGCTCACGAACAGCACCTGCAGCTTGTCACCATCGGCGCCCAGCAGCTTCTTCGCCTCGGCGAACTCGGCCATGGTGGTCGGGCAGACGTCGGGACACTGGGTGAAGCCGAAGAACAGCACCACGGCCTTGCCCTTGAAGTCGGCCAGCGTGCGGCGCTGGCCGTTGTGGTCGGTGAGGTCGAAGCCGGTGGCGTAGTCGGCACCAGTGATGTCGATGCCGGCAAAGCTGGCCTTCTGCTCCGAGCAGGCGGCCAATGCGAGCGCGGCCGTGCCGGCCAGCAGCACGCGACGGCGGGAGAAAGTGGCGGTCATACGAGGTAGTGGTCCAGAAGCAGCGCCGCGAACAGCAGCGACAGGTGAATCAGCGAGAAGCGGAAAGTCTTGCGCGCCAGCGCGTCCGAGTAGTTGTGCCACAGCGCCCAGGCATAGGCCACGAAACCGGCGTTGAGCACCACGGCCGCTGCCAGATAGAGCCAGCCGCTCATGCGCATGATGAAAGGCAGCAGGCAGGCGGCGAACAGGATGAAGGTATAGAGCAGCACGTTGAGCCGCGTGAACTCGCTGCCGTGCGTGACCGGCAGCATGGGCAGGCCGGACTTGCGGTAGTCCTCGACGCGGTAGAGCGCCAGGGCCCAGAAGTGCGGCGGCGTCCAGAGGAAGATGATCAGGAACAGGATCAGCGCCTCGGGCGCGACATGGTTGGTCATGGCCGTCCAGCCCAGCACCGGCGGCATGGCGCCCGAGGCACCGCCGATCACGATGTTCTGCGGCGTCAGCGGCTTGAGGATCACGGTATAGATGACCGCGTAACCGACGAATGTGGCGAAGGTCAGCCACATGGTCAGCGGGTTGACCCAGAGGTAGAGGATGGCCGAGCCGGCCGCGCACAGGATGGCCGAGAAGGCCAGCGTCTGGCTGTTGCGCAGCTCGCCCTTGGCCGTGGGACGCCAGGCGGTGCGTTTCATCTTGGCGTCGATCTGCTGCTCGACCACGCAGTTGAACGCGGCCGCCGCGCCGGCCACCAGCCAGATGCCGAAACAGGCGATGGCCATGTGACCCAGCTGGCCCAGGTTGGGCAGGCCGGGCACGGCCAGCACCATGCCGATCAGCGCGCAGAACACGATGAGCTGGATCACGCGCGGCTTGGTCAGCGCATGGAACTGGCGCCAGGTGGAGGGCAGCGGCGGCGTGCCGGTGATATCTGTCGTGCTCATACGGGCCGTGCAGCGGGGGAATTCAGAGAGACGGAAGAAGCGCTGGCGCGCACCGACAGCAGCGCGCCAGTCATGGCCACCACCAGAGCGGCCGCGCCGCCGGTGTGCGCGACGGCGGCCACCAGCGGCCAGTTCAGCACCACGTTGGACAGGCCGGTCAGCAGCTGCAGCGCGGCCAGCGCGGCCAGCCAGCGGCCCTGACGGCGCACGGCGGGATCGGCCTCGCGCAACAGGCGCCAGGCAGCCCAGGCCAGCGCGGCCAGCACCAGCACCGCCGCCAGGCGGTGGGTTAAGTGGATGGCCGTCAGGGCCGCGAACGGAATGCCCTCGCCCGAGCGGCTCTGGCCGAGCTCGCGCCAGAGCTGGAAGCCGCTGGCGAAATCCATATCGGGCCACCAGCGGCCGTGGCAGGTGGGGAAGTCGGTGCAGGCCAGCACCGCGTAGTTGGTGCTGACCCAGCCGCCCAGCGCGATCTGCAGCCACAGCAGCCCGAAAACGGCCCACAGGCCGGCAACCACGCCGCGCGGCACGGCCGCCTGCGGCCACTGGGCATCGGCCTGCGCGTAGCGTATGGCCTGCACCCGCAGCAGCGCCAGCAGGCCCAGGCCGAACAGCAGGTGCAGCGTGACGATGGCGGGGAACAGCTTCATGGTCACGGTCAGGGCGCCGAAGGCTCCCTGCACGCAGACCCAGGCCAGCGTGAGCAGCGGCCACGCGGGCGCCACCGGCACACGGGCGCGCTGGCGCCAGGTCTGCACCGCCAGCACGATGATGAGCACGCCCACGCCGGTGGCCAGGTAGCGGTGGATCATCTCGATCCAGGCCTTGGAGAAAGTGACCGGGCCGGTGGGCATGGCCGCCTGCGCGGCCGAGATGTCGCCGTGTGCGCCGATCGGACTGGCCGCGCCGTAGCAGCCTGGCCAGTCGGGGCAGCCCAGGCCGGAATCGGTCAGGCGGGTGAAGGCGCCGAACAGCACCAGATCGAAGGTGAGGAACAGCGTGACCACGGTGAGCAGGCGCAGCCGCTGCGCCGGCGTGGCGCGTGGCTGGCGCCGCCACACCCAGAGCAGCGGCAGCACCGCCACCGCGATGCCCATGAGCATCAGGCTCGCGGCGGGCGACAGGTCCACCAGGGGCGTGGCATCCATCAGGGGCGGCCTTCTTTGTCCCAGCCAGCCGAGGCGCGCAGCAGTTGCGTGAGATCGCGGCGCACCTTGGCCGGGTCGGCGTTGGCGGGGAAACGCATCATCCAGTGGCCCAGGGGGTCGATGACGTAGAGGTGGTCTTCCAGCCGCTGGCCCGGCGCGGGCGCGAGCCACTGCGCCAGCGCTTCGCGGTCGACGCGCAGCACGGTCGCGGGCGCGGTGGCCTGGCGCAGGGTGTCGGACACGGGCGCGTCATCGGTGCGCAGCCAGACCCAGTCCAGCCGGTCCTTGTCGCGACCCAGGCCCTCACGCAGCTGGCGCTGCAGGTACAGGTGGCGTTCGCAGGTGGCGTCGCAGGTGCTGGCCGCCACGCTGACCAGCAGCCACTGGTCCTTGAGTGATGCGAGCGGCACGGTGCGGCCGCCCAGATCCACGCCTTGCAGCGCGGGCAAGGGGCGCTGCTCCACCAGTTCGCCGTAGTTCTTGCGCCCTTCGGGGCGGACCACGTAGTAGGCGAAATAGGACGCGATCACCGGCGCGGCGCACACCAGCAGCACGGCGAGCATCTTGAAGCGGCCGGAGCGGGTGCTCGCGGCGCGCGCGGCCTGTTCGCCGTCCAGCGCGGGCAGCGAATGGACGGTCAACGCCAGGGGTTCGTCAGGCGTGTCGGCGCCGGCGGCGGGGGACGATGAATTGGAACCAGACATAGAGAAAGGCAAACAGGGCACTGAGCCCGAACCACTGGAAGGCATAGCCGTAGTGCTTGTGCACGCCGGCCGCCGGGGCGGGCCAGTCACGCGACAGGCCATCGCGGGCGTCGCCGGTCTGCAGGACCGACAGCGGCAGCAGCGGCAGCCCGGTTTCCTGCGCCAGCGCTGCCAGATCGACATTTTGCCGGATTGCGCCGGTGCCGGCGTCGCCCAGGTCATACAGCCGGGGCGGCGGCGGCGCCACGCGGCCCACCACCGTCACGCGCCCACCGGGCGTGGGCACCTCGGGCACGCGCGTGCGGTCCTGGAAGTCGCGCGGCGCCCAGCCGCGCTGCACCAGCACCACGCGGCCGCCGTCCAGCCGCAGCGGCGCCAGCACGAAGAAGCCCACCCGGCCGTCCATCTGCCGGTTGTCCAGGAACCAGAGCCGCCCGGGCACCCACTCGCCGGCCAGCTGCACCTGGCGGTGCCACAGCGCGGGCGGATCGTCCGCGGCCAGCAGATCGGCCAGCGGCACCGGCGGCGCCTGCAGGCGCTGCGCCAGCTGGGCCGCGAGCGCCTCTTTCTGGGCAGCGCGGTCCAGCTGCCAGCGCCCGAGCGCGATGCCGCTGGCCACCACCACCAGCGCGGCCAGGGTGATCAGCCAGAAGGCCCTGCGGGTGTTGGGGGAGGCGCTCATCGGATAATCCGGGGCATGAACATTCTGGTGATTGTGGCCTTCGTGGCCATTCTGGGCAGCCTGGCAGCGGCGCTGGTCTTCATGATGCGCGGCTCGTCCGGGGAAGACGATGGCCAGCGTTCCCGCCACATGGCGCGTGCGCTCACGGTGCGCATCGGTCTGTCGGTGCTGCTGTTCCTGGTGGTGCTGTTCAGCTGGTGGATGGGCTGGATACAGCCGACGGGCCTGCGCTGAAGCGGCGATGACCCCAAGCAAAAAAGCGCCCGAGGGCGCTTTTTTGCCGGGTTGGCCCGGGAAAACTCACATCCAGTAGACCAGGATGTACAGGCCCAGCCACACCACGTCCACAAAGTGCCAGTACCAGGCGGCGCCTTCGAAACCGAAGTGGCGCTGCGCGGTGAAGTGGCCCTTCTGCAGGCGCAGGGTGATGAACAGCAGCATCAGCATGCCCACGAAGACGTGGAAGCCGTGGAAGCCGGTCAGCATGAAGAAGGTGGAGCCGAAGATGCCGGAGCTGAGCTTGAGGTTCAGGTCGGCGTAGGCGTGGGCGTATTCGTAGCCCTGCACGAACAGGAACACCAGGCCCAGGATCACCGTCATCCACATGAAAGCGATGGTCTTGGCGCGGTTGCCGGCCTGCAGCGCGTGGTGGGCAATGGTCAGCGTCACGCCCGAGGTCAGCAGCAGCGCGGTGTTGATGGTGGGCAGCCAGAACGGACCCATGGTCTGGAAGGGCTCGATCATGCCGGCGGGCGACGCGGTGGCACCGGCCTGCACGCTGGGCCACACGGCCTTGAAGTCGGGCCACAGCAGTGCGTTCTCCAGGCCGCCGAGCGCGGGCACCGAGTGCACGCGGGCCCACCACAGCGCGGTGAAGAAGGCGCCGAAGAACATCACCTCCGAGAAGATGAACCAGCTCATGCTCCAGCGGAACGAGAGGTCGACCTTGCGGCCGTACAGGCCACCTTCGCTTTCTTGGATGGCTTCGCGGAACCACTGGAAGAGCACCACCAGCCACCAGACCAGGCCGAAGGCCAGCGAGTAGGCGCCCCAGCCGTGGCCGTTGACCCACTGCCCGGCGCCCAGGATGACGAAGAACAGGCCGATCGCCGCCATCACCGGATGCCGAGAGGGTCCGGGGACGAAGTAGTAGGGCGTTGCGCCGTGTGTGCTAGCTGACATGCTCACTCCTAATGGCTTTCGCTTGTAATGTGTGAAAACGGAAATTCTTGTCGCGGATCAGCCGGCCACCCAATGCACGAGCAGCATCAGGCCTCCGACAAACAGAAACGCCAGGCCCAGGCCCACGGCCACGAGGTGCAGCGGCTTGAGCTGGGCGGTGTCCTTCTGGAAACCGTCGCGCTGGCGCACGCCGAGAAAGCCCCACAGCACGGCCTTGATCGTGGCGAACAGGCCGCCTGCGCTGCGTTGCTGCTGAACGGGTGCGTTCACGAGGCGCCTCCCCCACGCGATGCGGGAGCCGCGGCCGTCGACGACGGCGCAGGCGGCGTCTTGCCGCCCACTTCGAAGAAGGTGTAGGACAGCGTGATGGTGGTCACGTCCTTGGGCAGGCGCGGGTCGATCACGAAGGCCACCGGCCATTCCTTGCGTTCACCGGGCGCCAGCGTGTACTGCGTGAAGCAGAAGCACTCCAGCTTGTTGAAGTGCGAGGTGGCCTGGCGCGGCGCGTAGCTCGGGATGGCCTGGGCCGCCATGGTGCGGTCCTGCACGTTGCGGAACTCGTACATCACCGTGGTCAGCTCGCCCGGGTGAACCTGCAGCGAACGCACCGCCGGCTTGAAATCCCAGGGGCCACGCACGTTGGTGTCGAACTCGACCGTGATGGTGCGCGACTTGTCGACCTGGGTGTTGGCCGGCAGGCTCGGCGCGGCGCCAGGCACCCGGCGTTCGGACACGGCCAGCACGTTGATGCCCAGCGCCTCGCAGATGTGCTTGTAGATCGGCACCAGCGCATAGCCGAACGCGAACATGCCGACGGCAATCACCATCAGCTTGCCCACCATCCGGAAGTTTTCGCGCCTCATGCTCATCGCATCTGACCTCAGCCGCCTAGGAACACCATGCGGGCCATGAAACCGAAGAAGAACGCCAGCACGACGCTGAGCAGGATCAGGCCCAGGCGGCGGTTGTTTTTCTTCTGGTCAGGGGTCACGGCCGTCACTCCCATCTCAGCCGACCACCTTGGTGGCGGTGGCATCCAGCTTGGGCGGGTTCTCGAAGGTGTGGAACGGGGCCGGCGACGGCACTTCCCACTCCAGGCCTTCGGCACCTTCCCAGGGCTTCTGCACGGCCTTGGCACCCTGGCCACGCATGCAGGGAATCACGACGAAGATGAAGAAGTAGACCTGGGCAAGACCAAAGGCAAAGGCACCCACCGAGGCCAAGGCGTTGAAGTCGGCGAACTGCATGGGGTAGTCGGCATAGCGGCGGGGCATGCCGGCCAGGCCCAGGAAGTGCATCGGGAAGAAGGTGACGTTGAAGGAGATCAGCGACCACCAGA
>CAMLQP010000085.1 GCA_946482115.1 uncultured Comamonadaceae bacterium | reverse complement strand
CGTACTTCAGGACCTGGGTCCAGTCGGCGCGCTCGACCAGGGTCGAGAACTTGGTGCCGATTTCGTTCTGGCCGGCGCCAGCCACTTCGTGGTGGAACACTTCGACCGGGATGCCCAGGGATTCGAGGATCAGGGACATCTCGGCGCGCATGTCCTGCGTGCTGTCGACCGGGGGCACGGGGAAGTAGCCGCCCTTGACGGTGGGGCGGTGGCCGCGGTTGCCGCCTTCGAGCTGCTTGCCGCTGTTCCAGGGTGCTTCATATTCGTCGATGGCGAAGTGCACGTTGCCGGGCTCGTTGCTCCAGCGCACGCCGTCGAAGATGAAGAACTCGGGCTCGGGGCCGAAGAAGGCGGTGTCGCCCAGGCCGGAGGCCTTCAGGTAAGCCTCGGCGCGCTTGGCGATGGAGCGCGGGTCGCGGTCATAGGCCTTGCCGTCGGAGGGCTCGACCACGTCGCACTGCAGGAACAGGGTGGTCTCTTCGAAGAAGGGATCGATGTTGGCCGTGTTGGGGTCGGGCATCAGCTGCATGTCCGACGCCTCGATGCCTTTCCAGCCCGCGATGGAGGAACCGTCGAACGCATGGCCGGAGGTGAACTTGTCCTCGCCGAACGCCGAGATCGGCACGGTGACGTGCTGCTCCTTGCCACGGGTGTCGGTGAAACGGAAATCGACGAACTTGACGTCGTTGTCCTTCACCAGTTGCATCACGTCTGCGACGGTCTTGGCCATCAGAAATCTCCTAGTTTGCGGAATGGATGGAAAAATGGGTTGACAGGCAAATCAAGCAGGTTCTGTGCCAAACTGCCCTATCTCCGGGAATGCCCGATGCAGCAAGCCCGCTATTGTGCATGCACCGCACCAGAAACGGGGAATCGGGCCGAAAGGCGCCTCTTATGCACATAATTGGTGCGATGCACCGGCAAGGGGCACCTCAGGATCGCACCATTTCGGGGCCCAATTGGGCACCCGTGGCGACCAGCCCGGCCAGCAGCTGCTGATAAGCCGCCGGGGCCAGGGCCGCATCGCCCTTGACCCCCAGTTCGATGTGGCGGCCATACTCGGGGTGATCCACGCTGGGCAGGCTGAACACCTTGACCCCCGGGTGCTCGGCTTCGATGCGTTCCATCAGCGGGGTCAGCGTAGCTTCCATGGAGCCGAACACGATGACCGAGCGTTCCTCGCGGGCGCTGGCATGGAACCAGCGGGCGCAGTGGGTGTCCAGCGCCCAGGCCATCATGGGCCAGGCCATCACGGGGAAACCGGGCAGGAAGAACACCCGCGCGCCGCCCGGCCCGGTGCAGTCGAAGCCGGGGATCTTGTTGTACGGGTTGGGCACGATGGCCGCGCCTTCGGGAAACACGCCCATGTTGAGGCGGTGCACGTTGTCGGGCCGGTCGGGCTCGTAGGGCATGCCCTGCTCCGCCGCCACGTCGCGCATGCGCTCCAGGATCAGCTCGCGCGCCTCGGGGTGCAGGACCAGCGGGCGGCCGAGCGCCGCTGCCGCGCACTGGCGGGTGTGGTCGTCCGGCGTGGCGCCGATGCCACCGCAGCAGAACACCACGCCATCACCCGCGAAGGCGTCGCGCAGCGCGGCCGTGATGAGGCGGCGGTCGTCGCCCACGTAGCGGGCCCAGGCCAGCGACAGGCCGCGTTCGCCGAGCAGTTCGAGGGTCTTGGCGAGGTGCTTGTCGGCGCGTTTGCCCGACAGGATCTCGTCGCCCACGATGATGAGGCCGAATTCGGGGTTGCTCACGGTCAGGACTCCGGCAGCTGGCGCGCGGGCACGTCGATCACGTCATGGCCGCGCCCGGTGACCGGCACGGCTTCGGGCGTGGCCGGCGCAGGTACAGGCGCGGCCGCTACGGCGGCGCGCTGGCGCTCCAGCGCGCCCAGCGCGTAGTGCGCGAACCAGAGCGAGGCGAAGGCCAGCACCAGTGTGTAGATCCAGATGGCCAGCGGCACCAGCAGCGGCGCCATGGCGATGAACATCGCGCCCGACGCCCACAGCAGCGAAGGCGCCGCGCCCAGGTAGCCGGTGAGGATGCCGATGGCCAGCAGCGGCGCGCGGTGCCCCGCCATGACGCTGCGCCGTTCCTCGGCGCTGGCATGCTGTGCCAGGGCGTCGTAGGCGAACACCCGGTAGGTGAGCCAACCCCAGATCAGGGGCGGCAGCACCAGCACCAGCGGCGGGATCAGCCACAGCGGCAGCGACACCACCAGCGCGATCACCGCGAGCAGCAGCGAGCCGACCGACCAGAGCGCGCTGGCGATGAAAGAGCCGCCCTGCCTGCGCTCCAGCAGCGGAAAGCGGCGCTGCGCCACCAGATCGACCATGGACGGCGTCATGAAGACCGCCACCAGCAGCAGCACCCCCAGCACGATCAGCGGCGTGGCGAGCGCCAGCACCAGCAGCGGCGCGAACACGGTACGCAACGCGCCGGCGCCCAGGCGGTCCAGCCAGCCCAGGAAGGCCTTGACCAGCTCGTAGGACTCCAGCCAGCCGGTGACGGCGGCGATGGCCGGGTCCCAGAAGAAATAGCCGAGCGCGAAGGATGCCGCCACCATGAGCACCAGCGGCAGGATGGACAGCGCGATGACGCGCGGGTGCAGGCAGTAGGCGACGGCGCGCCAGAAGGAATCGAGTACCAGTCCCATCCGGCAAGAATACATGGAATCCCCGAGCCCTGTCCGCAGGCCGGGGCCGGGGTCAGCGTCAGGGCTGGCGCGCGGCCCCTTGCACCAGCGACCGGCTGAACCCGGGCAGCGCGTCGGCCGGCAGCGGCCGGCTGAACAGGTAGCCCTGGAAGGCGTTGCAGCCGTGGCGCTGCAGGAAGTCGCGCTGGGCCTCGGTCTCCACGCCCTCGGCGATCACCGCCAGGCCCAGCGTGTGGCCCAGCGCGATGATGGTGCGCGCGATGGCGCTGTCGTTGGCGTCGCTGAGGACGTCGGTGATGAACGAGCGGTCGATCTTGAGCTGCTCCAGCGGCAGCCGCTTGAGGTAGCTCAGGGACGAGTAGCCGGTGCCGAAGTCGTCGAGCGAGAAGCCCACGCCCAGCGCCTGCAGCGTGCTCATCTTGGCGATGGTGTCGTCGATGTCCTCCACCAGCAGGCTTTCGGTCAGCTCCAGCTTCAGCCGCCGGGGGTCGGCGCCAGTGCGCTGCAGCATCTCGATCACCTGGTCGGCGAAATCGGGGTGGTGGAACTGGCGCGGGCTGACGTTGACCGACAGGCTGGCGCGCCCCATCGCCTCGGCCAGAGCGGGGTCGCGGTCCCACTGCGCCAGCAGCGCGCAGGCGGTCTGCAGCACCCAGCCGCCCATGGGCAGGATCAGGCCGGTCTCCTCGGCCAGCGGCACGAACTCGACCGGCGGGACCAGGCCGCGCACCGGGTGCTGCCAGCGCAACAGGGCCTCCACGCCCAGCAGGCGCCCCTGCCCGTCCACCTGCGGCTGGTAGTGCAGCAGGAACTCGCGGTGGACGAGGGCCTGGCGCAGGTCGGCCTCGAGCGCAGCGCGCGCCTTCACCGCCGATTCCAGCCCGGGGTCAAAGAAGCGCAGCGTGTTGCGGCCGGCCGTCTTGGCCTGGTACATGGCGATGTCGGCCTGGCGCAGCAGCTCCCCCGCCCCGCCGTGGGTCGGGGTGAACGGCGCGATGCCGATGCTGGAGCTGCACTGGTGCTCGTACACGCCCAGGCGGTAGGGGGCGTTCATGGCCAGCAGCACCTTCTCGCCGACGGCACGGGCCTGGATCGCGATGTCGTGCGGCGAGGGGCTCAGGTTCTCGAGCAGGATAACGAACTCGTCGCCGCCCAGCCGCGCCACGGTGTCCACCTCCCGCACGCTTTCGCCCAGCCGCAGCGCGGCCTGCTGCAGCAGCTGGTCGCCCTTGTCGTGGCCCAGGGTGTCGTTCAGGGTCTTGAAGTTGTCGAGGTCGATGAACAGCAGCGCGCCGCCGCTGCGCTGGCGCTGGGCATTCAGCAACGCATGCTCCAGGCGGTCCATCAGCAGCTGGCGGTTGGGCAGGCCGGTCAGCGAGTCGAAGAACGCCAGCTTCTGGATTTCGCGCTCGGCCGCCTTGCGCTCGGTGATATCGGTGTTGATGCCCAGCACCGACTGGGGCCGACCCTGCTCGTCACAGACCACGGTCCAGCGGCCCTCCACCGGCATAAGGCTGCCGTCCTTGCGCCGCTGGATGACCTCACCCACCCACTCGCCTTCGGCCATGAGCCGGTCTGCGGCCACGTGGTAAGGCGCGGCATCCTGGTAGAGCAGCTCGTGAGTGCGCCGGCCCAGCGCTTCCTCGGTGGTCCAGCCATACATGCGTTCCGCACCCTTGTTCCAGTAAATGATGCGGTGGTCCATGTCGCGCAGGATGATGGCGTCGCGGGCCTTGTCCAGCAGCTCGGCCTGGTCGCGGATGCGGCGGTCCGATTCGAGCCGTTCGAGCTCGGCCGCGGCGCGCGCGGCAAAAATCTGCAGGGTGCCGACCACGAAATCGCGCGCCTGTAGCGGCTCCTTGAAAGTCACGAACAGCAGGCCTATGGGCTCGCCCCGGGCATTGTCCAGCCGGCGGCCGACATAGGCCTGCGCGCCGTGCCGGCGCAGGCCGGCCGCCTCCGGGAAGGCGTCGGCGACGCCTTCGAGCTGGACGAAGGTGTCGCGATCGCGCAGGCGCTCGCAAGGTGTGCCCGCCAGCTCGAAATCGACGCCAGGCACACGCTCGCCGCCGACCACCGCCGCCAGCGTGCGGGCCCGGCCGGGTTCGGACGGCAGGAAACGGGCCACGAAGCCGGTGCTGGCCCCCAGCGCCTCGGTCATGTTGCGCACCAGCTGTTCGAAGAAGGCTTCACCACCGGCGGCCGACACCGCGGCCGACACCTTGAGCACGGTGTCCTGCAGGCGGCGCTGCTCGACCTGCGCGCGCAGGTGTTCGATGCCAAAGGCCAGGTCATCGGCCAGCTCCACCAGCAGCGCCTTCTCTTCGGCGCCCACCTGGGATACCTCGCTGGCGAACAGGCACAGCACGCCGAAGGCGCGGGGTTCGTCGCGGCGGTTCAGCGGCAGGCTGATCAGGCTGCGGTAGCCGTGCGCGCGCTCTCGCGCGCCCCACGGATCCGTCGACGTCGACAGCCCGAGCTCCGGCACGATGACCGCCGACCGGCCCCGCACCGTGCGGCCGACGGCGCCCTGGCCGTAGGGGCTGTCAGCCGACCAGGAAACCTGCACGCCCGACAGGAAACCGTCGTCGCTGCCGGCATGCGCCACCGGAACGACGGCCTGGCCGGCGTCGTCCCGGGCATAACCCACCCAGGCCATGCGGTAACCACCGATCTCGACCGTGATGGCGCAGATGCGCTCCAGCAGCGTCGCCTCGTCCTCGGTCCGGATCAGCGCCTCGTTGCAGGCGCTGAGCATGCGCTGGGCCCGGCTCACCCGTGCCAGGTCGCGCTCGACGCGGCGGCGCTCGGTGACGTCGGCCATCAGGCACAGGTGGGCCTGCTGGCCATTGAAATCGATCACGTTGGCCGTCACCTCCACGTCGATCACCGACCCATCCTTGCGCCGGTGCCGGCTCTCCAGCACGAAGGTGCCGGGCATCGCCAGCCGGTCCAGGGCCCGGGCCCGCAGCTCCTCGCGCCACTCCGGCGGCCACAGGTCCGTGATGCGCATCCCCAGGAACTCGGCCTCGCTGTAGCCATAGTGCCGGATGGCGGCCGGGTTGACGGCGAGTATCTTCAGGCCGCCCGCGCGGCTGACCCACAGGGGATAGGGGTTCTGGTCGAACAGCAGCCGGTATTGCAGTTCCGAGGCCTTGAGCTGTTCGGCGATGCGCTGACGCTGGACCGTGGCCCCCATGGTTTCCACCAGCATCTGCACGTGGTCGAGGTCGTGCTGGCCGAAGCGCGCGGGCTCGTGGTGGGTCAGCCGCAGCACCCCGATGATGCCCTGCCCGGTCCGCAGCGGCGCGACCACGATGGACCGCACTCCGTAGCGGCGCGCGATGGACTGGTCCACCCGTGGGTCCTCCCAGGCATCGTGGCTGATGAGGGCCTGCCCGCTGCGCACCGCGAGCCCGCCCAGCGAATCGTGCAGGCCGATGGCCACGCCCACCGGCCGCGCGGAGGAACCTTCGGACGCCAGGGTCACCAGCCGCTCCCCCTCGACCAGCTCCGCCTCGCCGCCACTGGCGGCGGTCACTTCCATCGCCCGCCGACACATGAGGGCCAGCAGCTCGGCCAGCGGCAGGTCCACCGTCGCCACCTCCTGCTGGATGCGCAGCAGCTTGGCCCGGGTCTCGCGGTCGCGTTCGGCCTGCTCCTCGGCCTGCCGGCGCGCGGTGATGTCCCGGCTGTAGATGACCAGTCCGTCGTCCACCGGCTGGACCCGCACGTCCACCCACCGCTGCACCGTCGGCCCGTAGGCCTCGAAGGCCAGCGGGTGGCGCTCCTCCATGGCCTGGCGGTAGCGGCGCTCCAGCTCGCTGCCCACCGCGAGCGGGAAGGCCTCCCAGAACACCATGCCCAGCACCTCGCCGCGGACGCGCCCGGTCATGCGCTCGGCGGCCGCGTTCAGGTAGACCAGCCGCCAGTCGCGGTCCAGCCGGACGAAGGCATCGCTGATCGTTTCCAGCGTCGACGACAGCCGATCGGCCAGCGACGCCATCGCGGCCTCGGTGGCCTTGGTGGCATCGATGTCGATGTTGCTACCGTACCATTTGACGATGCGGCCGGCCTCGTCGCGCACCGGCTCGGCCTCCGAAAGGTACCAGCGGTAGACGGCCCCTTCGGCCGGGCTGTCCAGGCGGCGCAGGCGGTACTCGGCCTGGTAGTGCTCGCCGCTGCGCACGCAAGTCATCCACCGCTCACGGACCCGATCGCGGTCCTCGGGGTGCACCGAACGCAGCCAGTCGATGCCACGGTCGCGCACGGTCGCCGCGGTGGTGAACTCGTAGAGCGCGTGGTTGATGAAATCGACCGTGCCATCGGGTTCGGCGGTCCAGACCACGATGGGCATGGCGTCGGCCAGGCGGCGGAAGTTCGCCTCGCTGCGCGCGAGCTCGTCCTCGGCCTGCTTGCGCATCGAGATGTCCTGCAGCACGCCCTGGATGCGCGCGATCTGGCCGCTGGCGCCGCGCACCGCCTGCCCCATGATGCGCACCCAGATCCGCCGGCCCTGCACGTCGACGATCTGCATTTCCTCGTCGAACGGCTGCCCTTCGCGCCCGCAGCGGCGGATGCAGTGCAACAGCCGGTCGTGGTAAGGCTCCGGGTAGAAGGTGACGGCCTCCTCCAGCGTCACGGTGCGGCCCGCCTCCAGCCCGTGGATCTCCGCCACCGTGTCCGACCAGATCAGCTGCGTCGCTCCGAATTCGATGATCCAGCCGCCCACGCGCGCCATGCGCCCGGCAATCTGCAGGGTTTCGGCCTGCCGCAGCAGCGCCGCATGTATCCATTCGCGCTCGCGCTCCAGGCGTTGCAAGGCCTGCTCGCGCAGCCGCAGCTCCAGCAGGGTCATCACCTGCTCACCCAGCGCCTGCAAGGCCTCCCGCTGCAGCGGGTCGAGATCGCGGGCCTGCGTGTCCATCACCTCCAGCGCACCGATCGCCAGGCCTTGCGGCGTGACCAGCGGTACGCAGGCGTGAAAGCGTACGCCGGGCGGGCCCACGACCAGAGGGTTGCGGGCAAAACGTGCGTCGCGCGAGGCGTCGGGCACGACGACGAGTTCGGGCGAGCGGATGCCGTGGTCGCAGAACGAGGACACGCGCGGGGACGCCTCGGACGCCAGGCCGATGCGGGACTTGAACCACAGGCGGTCCGCGTCGACCAGCGTGATCGCGGCCATGGGCGCGGCACAGAGCCGCGCCGCCAGGTAGGTCAGGCGGTCAAAGGCTTCCTCGGGCGGTGTGTCCAGCACCCCGTAGGCCTGCAGGGCCTGCAGGCGGAGCGCCTCATCCACAACCAGCTGTCGTACCAAGTGAGGGGTCCCCGTGGTCGGATGGCGGGCAGCCATCCACGAGGCCGCCGATCACTCGCATGGTAGTGGAAAAAACTGGGGCAACGCGCCGTCACCGCCCCCCGGGAAACCCTCGGCGTCAGCGCTTGCGGGTGAGGTCCGCGACCTCGTCCGCGGTCAGCCAGCGCCAGCCTCCGGGCGGCAGCCCGTCGGGCAGCACCAGATCGCCGATGCGCGAGCGGTGCAGCGCCTCCACGCGGTTGCCGACCGCCGCCACCATGCGCTTGACCTGGTGGTACTTGCCCTCGGTCAGCGTCAGCCGCAGATGTTGGGGCGTCACCGCCTCGCAGGCCGCCGCGCGCACCGGCCGCGGGTCGTCGTCGAGCACCACGCCGTCCAGCAGCCGCCGCACCTGGCGCTCGTCCAGCGCGTGTTTCACGGTCACCTCGTACACCTTGGGCACGTGGTGGCGGGGCGAGGTGAGCCGGTGGATGAACTGGCCATCGTCGGACAGCAGCAGCAGCCCGGTGGTGTCCTGATCGAGCCGGCCCACGGCCTGCACGCCAGCTGCCGCACCGCCGCCGCGCTGGCGCAGCGGCGCGGGCAGCAGCGTGTAGATGCTGGGGTATGCGCCGGGCTTCTGCGAGCACTCGTGACCAGCCGGCTTGTGCATCAGCAGGTAGGCACGCTGGTGGTAGGCCCACGGCTCACCCTGCACCTCGAAAAGCAGGCCCTCGGGCTCGAAGTCGGCCCAGGCATCGGTGCACGGCACCGGCGGCTCACCGACCCGCACACGGCCCTGCTGGATCAGGCCGGCGCACACACGGCGGGTGCCAAAGCCCTGCGAGAACAGTATCTCTTCCAGTTTCATGCGTTGCCCAGCAGCCAGTCACGCAGCTCGCCCACCGAATGGGCGATGTGCAGCGGCGCCAGCGCGGCGAAGCCGGAAGGCTCGTGCGCGCCGTAGCTCACCGCCACACTGGCGCAGCCGGCATTGCGGGCCATCTGCAGGTCGTGCGTGGTGTCGCCGATCATCAGCGTGCGCTCGGGCGGCACGCTCCAGGCGGCCATCAGCTCCTGCAGCATCAGCGGGTGAGGCTTGCCGGCGGTCTCGTCGGCCGTGCGGGAATCGTCGAACAGACCCTTGAGCTCCGCCATCCCCAGGCACTCGTCCAGGCCGCGGCGGCTCTTGCCGGTGGCCACCGCCAGCCAGTGGCCGCGCCCGCGCAGCTCGGCCAGCAGCGGCAGCACGCCCTCGAACAGGCTCAGCTCGTCCTGGAGGCGCAGGTAGTGGTGGCGGTAGCGCGCGCCCAGCTCGGGGTACTTCTCGGGCGGCACGTCGGGCGCCGCATGAGCCAGCGCCTGCATCAGGCCCATGCCGATCACGTAGGAGGCGTCACGGTCGCTGGGTGGCTGGCCGCCCACGTCGCGCACGGCCGCCTGGATGCAGCGCACGATGATGGCGGTGGAATCGAACAGGGTGCCATCCCAGTCGAAGGCAATGAGGTCGAAGCGGCGAGCGGTCATGGAACCCGAAAAAAAGGGGCGCCCCATGCGACCATGGGTTGCGCCCCGGTATTTATAGCGCCTGCAGGGCGCCGGCGAGTGGTCAGATGCGGTAATCCTCGATGCTCTTGCCAGCCGCGAGGATGGCCCGCACCCATTCGGGCTTGCGGCCCAGGCCGCCGGCCCAGGTTTCACCGTTCGGGCCCCGGTATTTTGCCGGCGCGGTCGATTTCGACTTGGATTTGCCGCCGGCCTTGCGGGGAGCGCTGGCAGCACCGCCGAGATCGGCGACGGTAACGCCGTATTCCTTCATCTTGGCCTTGATTTCGGCAATCACATTGGCCAATTCCTGTTTGCGCACCTGCTCGGCCTGGGCCATCAATGCCTGGGCCTGATTGATCAGATCGGAATAACTGGGCATTTCAATCCTTGGAAGTGGAACAAAAAATAACGACGGTGCAATTCTAACCAGATGCCGGGAATGGCGGGCGGAATGAAATATTCAATTACGTCAATTTCACCCAGGGCGCCAGCTCGGGCGGCAATGCGGCTTCCAATTGCAGCATTTCTCCGCTGACCGGGTGGCGCAAGGCCAGCCGCCAGGCGTGCAGGAACATGCGCCGCAACCCCAGCTTCTGGAATTGGCGGTTCAATTCGAAGTCGCCGTATTTGTCATCGCCCACGATGGGATGTCCGGCGTGCGACAAATGCACCCGGATCTGGTGGGTGCGGCCGGTCTTGATCGTCACCTCCAGCAGGCTCAGGGCCTGGCCGGTCAGTTCGCCCGCCTGCGCCGCCGGCAGCCGGCCAGTGGTGCGGCGCTGCACCAGCGTG
>CAMLQP010000084.1 GCA_946482115.1 uncultured Comamonadaceae bacterium | reverse complement strand
TCCAGATCAGCCCCTTGCCCAGGCGCACCTTGCTGAGCACCTTGGGGTCGGTGGAGATGGGGTCGGTCCATTCGCCGTCGATCAGGCTGGTATCCAGCTCGGTGGTGTCGCGGTTGGCATCCAGGTAGATGCGGGGGAAGTGGGCCTCGACCCAGGCCACGCCCAGCGCCGGGGCAAAGGCGTAGATTTTTTCGACATGGGTGTCTTCCGCACGGCGCAGGGTGGCCAAGGCAAGGGCGGAGCCAAAGTCGGCGGGGTACTGAGTGCCGCTGTGGGGAGAGTCAAGCACCAGCGGTGTGCTGCCGGACACCGCAGTGACGGTGGCAGATGGTTGCGTGGCCTGCCCGGGTGAGCCGGTGGCTCCCGGTTGGGCGTGCTGAAAGCGGTGGTGGATCAGTTTCAAGGCTGAATGCATAGGCAGAGTGTGCGCAAAATGGGGCGGCTGGCCTAGCCGTCCAGACCGGGCGAAGACCATGGTTATCCCTGTGATGGTCTTCCCCGGCTATGGCCGCCGGGCCCGCGGGCCCGGTGTGGGTTCAATCGAGCACCACCTTGGCGTAGGCGGCAACACCCTTCATTTTCTCGATCTCACGGGCGATCTGTGCGGTGAATTCCTTGGAGGTTGTACCGGAGGGGTACAGGCCCTGAGCCGCCAGGCGCTCGCGCACGGCAGGTTCCTTGAGGGCCTGGGCCACGGCCTGCTGGATGCGGTCTATGGCCGCGGCGGGCGTCCCCGCCGGGGCCACCATGCCAAACCAGGAGGGCTCGTTGGCCTGTTTGTAGCCCACCGCAGCATAGGTGGGCACATCGGGCAGGACTTCCAGCCGCACCGGCCACGACACGGCCAGCGCCCTGAGCTTTCCAGCCTTGATGTGGGGCAGCGAGGAAGCCACCTGGTCAAAGTACACCCCCACCTGGCCAGCCAGCACGTCGTTGATGGCCGGACCCGCACCGCGGTAAGGGATGTGAACCATGGAGACACCTGCGCTGCGCTTGAACAGCTCGCCCCACATGTGTCCGATGGTGCCGTTGCCCGGAGTGGCATAAGCCACTTTGCCGGGGTTGGCCTTGAGATAGCTCACCAGCTCGGCCAAGTCTTTGACGGGCAGGACGGCGGGGTTGACCACCACCACGCCGGGCGCTTTCACGATCTCGGTCACGCCTACAAAGTCCTTGATCGGATCGTAAGGCAGCTTGCTGTACACGGCGGGGTTCACGCCGTGGGTAGACAACGTGGCCACGCCCAGGGTCAAACCGTCCGCAGAGGCCCGCGCCACCTCAGCCATGCCGATGGAGCCGCCTGCGCCGCCCCGGTTTTCCAGCACCACGGGCTGCTTGAGGATGCGGGCCAGTGACTCCTGCAAGCTGCGGGCGGTGATGTCGGTAGCCCCGCCGGGGGGAAAGGGCACGATGATACGCAGAGGCTTGACCTCTTGCGCCAAGGACATTCCAGGAACGAAAGATACAGCGGCCAGCGCTGAGAGCATGTGACGGCGTTGCATGGGTTCTTCTCCGATAAGGAGCCACAAGGTTAAGTGAGGCATACACAACCGCCAAGCAATGGATACGCCTGATAACATTCCATTCTGGAATGATTAAATCCAACAACCATGTCCTCCCTTCGTCGGCTGTCGCCCCCTTTGCACCTGTTGCGCGCGTTTTCCATGGTCACGCGGTTTGGTAGCGTCTCGCGCGCTGCCGAGGCCTTGCACCTCACGCAAAGCGCGGTCAGCAAGCAGGTCAAGGAGCTGGAGGGCTGGGTGGGCGTGGCATTGTTTGAGCGCAGCCGCAAGCGCTTGGCGCTGACGCCCGCGGGCGAACGCTACGAGAAAGCCGTGCGCGCTGTGCTGGCGCAGCTGGAGGCCGCCACCCTGGAGCTGATCACCAGCGACGATGGTGGCGGGGCGCTACACCTGTCCAGCCTGCCCACGTTTGCGGCCAAGTGGCTCATCCCGCGCCTGCCGCAGTTCCAGCAGCTGCACCCGCAGGTCACGCTGCACTTCGTGCCCTACGTGCACAGCTACGACTTCGAGCGGCCCGAGCTGGACTGCTCCATTCTGTTCGGTGAAGGCCACTGGCCCGGCGCACACGCGCACTACATCACGGGCAACGAGGTGGCCTTGATCGCCCCGCGCACCCGCGTGGCCGACTGGACCATCGACACGCCAGGCGATGTGGCCCACCACACACTGATGCGCCACGTGACGGTGCCCGAGGCCTGGCTGCGCTGGAGCGAGACACACGGGGTGGAGTCCCTCATCGACCCGCTGGCCGGGCCGCAGTTCGACCAGTTCCAGACCATGATCCGCGCGGTGATGGCCGGCATGGGCCTGGCGCTGGTACCGCGCTGCCTGGTGCAGGATGAAATCACGGCGGGCCTGGTGCGCGAGCCCCTTGCCGACCATCCGCTGCGCGGCGGCTTCCGCAGCGACATGGGCTACTGGTTTTGTTACCCCGAGGGCCGCACGCAGCTGCAGGCGCTGCAGTGCTTTCGACAGTGGCTGCTGGCATGTGAATCGCCCGGGGGTGAGACAGTGCTTTCGCCACCCACACCGGGTGCAGGGCCGATCGCGCTCGCTCCGCGGTGACGCCTTGCTGTGAACAGGTCGTCGTCAACATGGGTTGACGATAGAGATATTCGTCAACTATAGTTGACGAATGCAAGCGCCACCCGCACTCCCCTCACCCGACAACCCCGAGGCCGCGCTGGCTGCCGTAGTCGCCTTGCGGCTGATGGCCGACCGGCTGGAAGCCGCTGCCGTGGCTGCGGCGCTGGAGCAAGGGTGGTCGTGGGCACAGATTGCCCAGGCCCTGGGCGTGAGCAAGCAGGCAGCGCACAAGCGCCTGTCACCCCACATGCCCCAGGCCCCACAGCGCCCCCGTTCTTGAGAAGGAGTTATCACCATGTTTCGCCAATTGCAGCACCGCTTCCAGAGCATGCGCACCCTGAGCCGCCTGTGCACCGGCGCCGAGGCACATGCCCGCGCAAGCGGCCAAGCCGCACCGGGGGCAGAGCATTTTTTGCTGGCCGCCATCGACCTTCCCGACGGGTCGGCCCGGCGTGCGCTGGAGAGCGTGGGCGTCGCACCCGCCGCCGTGCGGGATGCGATCGAGCAGCAGTACCGCGATGCGCTACGCAGCGTGGGGCTGGATGCAACCCTGCCGCAGGCGCCAGCCCTCGCGCCACCGGCCCCAGGCCTCTACCGGGCACAGCCATCGGGCCAGGAGGTCATGCAGACGCTGGCGCGCTCCCGCAAGAGCCAGGGCGGCCCCCTTCTGGGCGCCCACGTGGTGGCAGCCGTGGCCACCATGCCGCACGGCGTGGCGGCACGCACGCTGCGTGCCATGGGCATTGACGCTGACCAGCTGGTGGAAGCGGCGCAGGCCCAGGTGTCAACGGCAACAGCAACCGCAACGGGTACAGCCGACTAGCCGGGTTCAGCGCATCAACATGCCCGCCCCATCGCCGCCCGCATAGGCTTCCAGCCCAATCGCCACCACAGTGGCCACGTCATGGCCCACTTCGGCCCGGAACTCGGCCTCCGCCTGCGCCACAGCATCGCGAAACGCCTGCAGCCAGGCCAACCCCGTGGACGTAAAACACACGCGGCGGGCGCGCGCGTCCAGCGGGTCGGCCTCGCGCGTGACCAGGCCCCAGGCCTCGCACTGGTCCACCAGGTTGGCCATGGCCTGCTTGGTCATGCCCGCGCGCAGGGCCAGGTCGGTCAGTCGGTCGCCCTGCAAGGCCAGATGCCGTGTGATGTGCACATGCGCGGCCGTCACCTGGTCGCGCGCCGCCAGGTTGGACAGCGCCAGCGGCACCTCCACGTTGCGCGCCATGAGCTGCAGCACGCGCGCGTCAAAACGCCGCATGGCGTGGCCGAACAGGCGACCCAGGTGGGTCTGGCGCCAGCCGTCTTCGGCAGGGGATGGAAGGGGCGAATCAGGCATCACCGAATTGTCAGGCAAACTGACTAAATTATCCTTGAAGACCTTGCAACGGCTCGCATAAACTACTGTTCAAGCATCCAGCCTGTGATTAACCGCAGAGCGATGCAAGCATCCAACCTGTTGTTTTTCAAGGAGTTTCTCATGGACGTCGCAGTCAAAGGCACCAACCCCGCATTGCCCGTGAACACCGAAAAGGCCAAGGCCCTGGCCGCTGCGCTCGCCCAGATCGAGAAGCAGTTTGGCAAGGGCACGATCATGCGCCTGGGTGAAGGTGAGGTGATCGAGGACATCCAGGTTGTCTCCACCGGCTCGCTGGGCCTCGATATCGCGCTGGGCGTGGGCGGCCTGCCCCGTGGCCGTGTGGTCGAGATCTATGGCCCGGAATCGTCGGGCAAGACCACGCTCACGCTGCAGGTTATTGCCGAGATGCAGAAGCTGGGCGGTACCTGCGCGTTTGTGGATGCCGAACACGCGCTGGATGTGCAGTACGCCCAGAAACTGGGGGTGCAACTGTCCGACTTGCTGATCAGCCAGCCCGACACCGGCGAGCAGGCGCTGGAAATTGTGGACAGCCTGGTGCGCTCCGGCGCCGTGGACCTGATCGTGGTGGACTCGGTCGCCGCGCTCACGCCCAAGGCCGAAATCGAAGGCGAGATGGGCGACGCGCTGCCCGGCCTGCAGGCCCGCCTGATGAGCCAGGCGCTGCGCAAGCTGACCGCCACGATCAAGAAGACCAATTGCATGGTCATCTTCATCAACCAGATCCGCATGAAGATCGGCGTGATGTTCGGCTCGCCCGAAACCACCACCGGCGGTAACGCGCTCAAGTTCTATGCCTCCGTGCGCCTGGATATCCGCCGCACCGGCACCATCAAGAAGGGCGACGAAGCCATCGGCAACGAAACCAAGGTCAAGGTGGTCAAGAACAAGGTGAGCCCACCCTTCAAGACAGCAGAGTTCGACATCCTGTTCGGCGAAGGCATCAGCCGCGAGGGCGAAATCATCGACATGGGCGTGACCGCCAAGATCGTGGAAAAGAGCGGTGCCTGGTACGCCTACAACGGCGAAAAAATCGGCCAGGGCCGCGACAACGCGCGTGAGTTCCTGCGCGAGAACCCCGACCTCGCCCGCGAGATCGAGAACAAGGTGCGCGAAGGCCTGGGCATTGCGCTGCTGCCTGGCGCACTGCAGGCCCCTGCCGCCACTGCGGACGAGTGAACTCCGAAGTTTCAAGCAAAATTGGCTGCTAGCGCTTGATTGGCAAGCACTAGCAGCTATCAAATTTGAAGCAAATAGATTCATGGGATTCACCACGCTCTCGCTCAAGGGCCGGGCCCTGCGCCTGCTAAGCCAGCGGGAGCATTCCCGCAGCGAGCTGGCCGCCAAGCTGGCGCCCCATGCAGAGAGCCCCGAGGAGCTGGCCGCCCTGCTGGACATGCTGGTGGAGCAGGACTGGCTGAGCGACCAGCGCGCGGCCCAATCCCTGGTGCACCGCCGTGGCCCCCGCCTGGGTGCAGCCCGCCTCGTTCGGGAACTGCGCAACCGGGGAGTGGCCGATGAGCTGGTGCGCGAGGCCACGGCCCCGCTGCTGACCACCGAGGTGCAGCGTGCCCGGGAGGTATGGCAGCGCAAGTTTGGCCAGGTGCCGCTGGACATGAAAGAACGCTCGCGCCAGGTCCGCTTCCTGATGGCACGCGGCTTCACGATGCATGCCATCCAGAAAGCCATTGGTGGCGATACGGACGGCGACACGAATGACGAGGACCCTGGCGCCACCTGACCCGACCTGGCAGCGTCCGCAAGCTAGGCCAGGCCAGGCCCGGTCAGCGCTGTGTTGTCAACTCTGCAGAGGTACTGCTGGCTGAGGGTGCCGCAAGCACCTCGGGTGGCAAGGGTACCCACCGGGCATCCAGGCCATTGGGGTCCACCACATACACGATGGCCTGGCCCGAGCCTCGGTCGCTCAGGATGCCCGTGATCCATGGGGCATGCGCAGACACGCTGCCGGGCACTGGGTGCACGCTGTCCTGCGACACCACGCCCACCAGACGCTCCACCAACAGCACCACAGGGCGGCCCTGGCTCTTGACCACGACCGCCACGGCCCGCCGAGGGTCGGCCAATGCAGACAGGCCCGCAATGCGGCAGGCGTCATAGGCGGGCGCCATGCGGGTGCCGCCTTCGTGGGCAATCTCCAGCATGCCGGCCAGCTGCGCCGGGCCCGGCACCTGCACCAGGCGCGCGGCCGACATGGCCTGCTGCACGTGCATGCTGTCAATGGCCAGCAGCAGGGCGCCACAGGCCACCACACCATAGCGGCGCACATTGCCGCCCGCCCCCTGCACAGATGACTGCGGCAAGGCCAGGGCACCGCCGCTGACCACGGCGGGCTGCACGGGCATCAGCAATACGGAGTACACGGGTTCCCGGTATCCATCGTCGCGCTTGAATTCCCGGTATCCGGTGCTGACCGCCACACCCGCCAGATAGTCCTGCCCTTGCCAGTGCACGCGCTGCGCGGTGGCGGGCAGGACAGACGCAGTCGCCGCAGAGGAAGTTCTTGCGCCCTGCCCGGGCTGCCGCCCTGCGGCGGCGGGTGGCACTGCGGCCCGTGCGATATCTGCCACAAAAGGCAACACAGGTTGCGCACCGCCCAGAGCGGCATCCGGGCCATCCTCGTCGGCGCTGGCCAGCACGCGCCCCTGCGCATCGGTGAAGAAGCCTCGCATGCCCTGGCCCTGCGGCAGTGCGTCGCGCAGCATGGCCTTCAGCTCGGTGGCGCAGTTGAAAGCCAGCGCGATGCCGCCCACCACCGGGCCGCCCGGCGCAGCGCGCAGCGCGGCGCAGTACACATAGGCGGGCAAGCCATCGGCCAGCGCCTGGGGCTGCATGGGCGACACGGCGTAGGCCTGCGAACCTTGCAAGGCCAGGGTGCGCCGGACCAGGTCGGCATCCAGCTGCAGGTCGGCGGGCAGCGTGTCGGCATCGCAGGACACGGCCACCACGCGCCCCTGGCGGTCAAACAGCGCCACGCGCCGGTACACCGTGTAGAGGCTGTTGAGGTGCGCGAGGATCTGTGCCGCGCGCTGTGCTGCAGCGGCTGATTGCCCCGGCACGCCCCGCGCCTGGATGTCACCCAGCGCATGGGCCAGTTCTTCGGACAGCGCCCACCAGCGGCAGTCGTTGGCGCGTTCGTAGAGGTTGCGGTCCATGATGCGGACCGCCAGGCCCGCATGGGCCTTCATCTCGGCGCGGCGCCCCGCCAGCAGCAGCCCGCGCAGTTTCTGAATGGCACCGTCGAAGACGGCAATGGTGTCCTTGCCCGTGCGCCCGATCTGGTCAAACACGGCATGGATCGACGAGCCTGCGCTCACCGCCGATTCGGCCACCTTGCCATTCCAGATCACGCGGGTAAGCCCTTCTTCGATGGCGCGGGCGCGTTCCACAATGGCGCGCAGCATGGGATCGTCCACCTCCATGCGCGCTGCCTCAGCCGTCGCCGGCGCGCCACCGCCCCCTGCCGACTCCTGCATACCTTGCTCGCCCTTGAACGCCGCATCCAGCCGCACCAGCGCCACCGCCCGCCAGGGCAGGCCTTGGTAGCCCTGGTAGCCCCGGGTGGTGCGCGCCTGCGCCAGGTAGTCGTGGCCCCGGTGGGTGCAGGGGCGGGCGTCAAGCAACTGCAGAGAGCCAGTGACCACGACCTCGCCCACTGAGAATTCAGCGGGCTTGCTGGACGCAATGACACGATCACTGCCATCCACGAGCAGCAGCGCCACGCGGTCCTCGGGGTCGCGCAGGTCGGCAAAGATCGACTCCAGCTCGGAATGGAGTCCAAAGCGCAGCACCACGGCCCCGCAGGCGCGCCCCTGCGCCGATACAACGCGGTGTACATACAGCAGCAGATCGCCTTCGCCGGGATACCAGCCCGAGGCACCGTAGTGCTCGCCATAACCGGACCTGTCCATCGCACCCCGCCACCACGAGGGCTCCTGCACAACCAAGGCCTCGGTCACCGGCCGGTCTTGCAGGCCCAGCAACGGATGGGCACAGGCATCCAGCAGCAGGATGTCGTCATAGACGGTGTATTTGGCGCGGTACTCTTGCAACCGCTGGCGCAGCAGCGTGGCGGCATCGGGGTCGCCTTGGACTGCCGCAGCCTCCACAAAAGCCACCAGCGGTCCATCGGTGGCGATGAAGCCGACATCGGCCGTGCGCTCGAAAAGGTTGCGCACCAAAATATCGATGGCCACCTGGGCGCGGGACGCCAGGTCGCCCATGCGGTTGCTCAGGTGGGTGGTGGCAATGTGCTCCACCATCTCCTGGGCCAGCGTGGCGAACGCGGTACGCGTCTGGTCCAGGGTATGCAGGAAACCCGCCGCCTCGCCCGGGCACACGATGCGTGCAGTGGTGTCGATGACCTCCCAGCGAAGATCCAGGCGCTGCAACGCAGCTTCGAGCTTCTGCAGCGACCGCATCTGCGGCGCCACGATGTCATAAGACAGTGGAAAACCCATCAGCCCCCCCAAACATACGGCGTGCGCCAGTGGGCCTGGCGTGGTCAGCGGTCTGGAATCAGCTTAAACGATTCCGCCAGGGAGGCCCATAGAAAAAACGCGCCAGGTCTGGCGCGTCGAAAACCTGCCGGGCAGACAGGAGGGTGGGGAAACCCGTAGCGGTTCAGAGACCGAGCATCAGCTGCAGGTTCTGCACTGCGGCGCCGCTGGCACCTTTGCCCAGGTTGTCCAGGCGCGCGATGACCACGGCCTGCCGGTATTGCTCGTTGGCAAACACGCGCAGCTCCAGCTTGTTGGTGTCGGTCAGCGTGTCGGCGGCGAGCTTCAAATCATCGGTGGGCGGCAGTACGCTGACCCACTGCTCGGGCGTGTTGGTGCGGCTGTAGTGACCGGCCAGCGCGTCGTGCAGGTCGCTGGCCTTGGGGGCTCCGGGCAGCAGGTCCAGGTGCAGCGGCAACTGCACCAGCATGCCCTGGCGGAAGTTGCCCACGGCGGGGATGAACACCGGGCGGCGTGTGAGGCCGGTGTAGCGCAGGATCTCGGGAATGTGCTTGTGCGTCAGCCCCAGGGCGTAGGCCTCATACGGCGCTGCAGTGCCTGCCTCGTACGCTTCGATCATGGTGCGGCCGCCGCCGGAATAGCCCGACACCGAAGGCAGGCTCAAAGGGTAGTCCGCAGGGATCAGGCCAGCGTCCACCAGCGGGCGCAGCATGGCAATCGCGCCCGTGGCGTAGCAGCCGGGGTTAGAGACACGGGTGGCGTCGCGCACCGCCTGCGCCTGCGATGCAGCGAGTTCTGGAAACCCGTACACCCAGCCATCGGCCGTGCGGTGGGCCGTGCTGGCGTCGATCACCTTGACCTTGCGGCCCGAGGTGCGCTCGATCTCGTCCACCATGGCCACGGTGTCGCGCGCTGCATCGTCGTGAAGACACAGCACCACCAGGTCCACCCCCGCGATCAGGTCGCGCTTGGCGGCCGGGTCTTTGCGCAACTCGGGCGCAATGCTGACCAGCTCGATCTGCGGCATGGCCTGCAGGCGCTCGCGGATCTGCAGGCCCGTGGTACCGGCTTCGCCATCGATAAAGACTTTGGACATGGAGGTGCTCCTGCAAAAAGGCGGCAGCGGCTGCCGGAATAGAAAAGAGAAAAAGGGGGTATGGGAAGGCTACCAGCCCAGCCCAGGGTGTAAGTTAGGCACAAGGATGGTGCGTTGCAACATGATACAGTCGCGGGTTGCCATGTCCCAAGCCCGCGGCCAGACAACTGTTCATGGTAAACGGGTAACTACCACCCTTCCCTGAGAGAGACCTCATGAAGATTCACGAATACCAAGGCAAGGAAATCTTGCGCAATTTTGGTGTGCCCGTTCCGCGTGGCATTCCCGCATTCACGGTGCAAGAAGCCGTGGAAGCAGCCCAGAAGCTCGGCGGCCCCGTGTGGGTGGTCAAGGCCCAGATCCACGCCGGTGGCCGTGGCAAGGGCGGCGGCGTGAAGGTTGCCAAGACCATTGACGACGTCAAGGCACGCGCCAGCGAAATCCTGGGCATGCAACTGGTCACGCACCAGACCGGCCCCGAAGGCCAGAAGGTCCGCCGCCTGTACATCGAAGACGGCGCCGACATCAAGAACGAACTGTATGTGTCGCTGGTCACCGACCGCGCCACGCAGAAGGTCGCCCTGATCGCTTCGAGCGAAGGCGGCATGGACATCGAGGAAGTGGCCCACTCCACGCCCGAGAAGATCGTCACCGAGATGATCGATCCCCTGGTCGGCATCACCGAAGCGCAGTCCCGCAAGGTGGCGGCTGCCATCGGCCTGACCGGCGCTTCCATTGACCAAGCCGTGGACATCTTCGCCAAGATCTACAAGTGCTACATGGACACCGACGCGTCGCTGG
>CAMLQP010000083.1 GCA_946482115.1 uncultured Comamonadaceae bacterium | reverse complement strand
GGCAGTTGAGGTGGATGCTGTAGCCGTGGCGCGCATGGGCGGCATCGATGGCCTGGGCCACGGCGGCGTGGTACGGGCGCCAGCAGCGGTCAATGCGCGCACGCACCTCGGCCACAGTGAGCTGGCGCTGGTAGATGGGTTCGCCCTGGTCGGTGAACTTCCAGATCAGCCCCTTGCCCAGGCGCACCTTGCTGAGCACCTTGGGGTCGGTGGAGATGGGGTCGGTCCATTCGCCGTCGATCAGGCTGGTATCCAGCTCGGTGGTGTCGCGGTTGGCATCCAGGTAGATGCGGGGGAAGTGGGCCTCGACCCAGGCCACGCCCAGCGCCGGGGCAAAGGCGTAGATTTTTTCGACATGGGTGTCTTCCGCACGGCGCAGGGTGGCCAAGGCAAGGGCGGAGCCAAAGTCGGCGGGGTACTGAGTGCCGCTGTGGGGAGAGTCAAGCACCAGCGGTGTGCTGCCGGACACCGCAGTGACGGTGGCAGATGGTTGCGTGGCCTGCCCGGGTGAGCCGGTGGCTCCCGGTTGGGCGTGCTGAAAGCGGTGGTGGATCAGTTTCAAGGCTGAATGCATAGGCAGAGTGTGCGCAAAATGGGGCGGCTGGCCTAGCCGTCCAGACCGGGCGAAGACCATGGTTATCCCTGTGATGGTCTTCCCCGGCTATGGCCGCCGGGCCCGCGGGCCCGGTGTGGGTTCAATCGAGCACCACCTTGGCGTAGGCGGCAACACCCTTCATTTTCTCGATCTCACGGGCGATCTGTGCGGTGAATTCCTTGGAGGTTGTACCGGAGGGGTACAGGCCCTGAGCCGCCAGGCGCTCGCGCACGGCAGGTTCCTTGAGGGCCTGGGCCACGGCCTGCTGGATGCGGTCTATGGCCGCGGCGGGCGTCCCCGCCGGGGCCACCATGCCAAACCAGGAGGGCTCGTTGGCCTGTTTGTAGCCCACCGCAGCATAGGTGGGCACATCGGGCAGGACTTCCAGCCGCACCGGCCACGACACGGCCAGCGCCCTGAGCTTTCCAGCCTTGATGTGGGGCAGCGAGGAAGCCACCTGGTCAAAGTACACCCCCACCTGGCCAGCCAGCACGTCGTTGATGGCCGGACCCGCACCGCGGTAAGGGATGTGAACCATGGAGACACCTGCGCTGCGCTTGAACAGCTCGCCCCACATGTGTCCGATGGTGCCGTTGCCCGGAGTGGCATAAGCCACTTTGCCGGGGTTGGCCTTGAGATAGCTCACCAGCTCGGCCAAGTCTTTGACGGGCAGGACGGCGGGGTTGACCACCACCACGCCGGGCGCTTTCACGATCTCGGTCACGCCTACAAAGTCCTTGATCGGATCGTAAGGCAGCTTGCTGTACACGGCGGGGTTCACGCCGTGGGTAGACAACGTGGCCACGCCCAGGGTCAAACCGTCCGCAGAGGCCCGCGCCACCTCAGCCATGCCGATGGAGCCGCCTGCGCCGCCCCGGTTTTCCAGCACCACGGGCTGCTTGAGGATGCGGGCCAGTGACTCCTGCAAGCTGCGGGCGGTGATGTCGGTAGCCCCGCCGGGGGGAAAGGGCACGATGATACGCAGAGGCTTGACCTCTTGCGCCAAGGACATTCCAGGAACGAAAGATACAGCGGCCAGCGCTGAGAGCATGTGACGGCGTTGCATGGGTTCTTCTCCGATAAGGAGCCACAAGGTTAAGTGAGGCATACACAACCGCCAAGCAATGGATACGCCTGATAACATTCCATTCTGGAATGATTAAATCCAACAACCATGTCCTCCCTTCGTCGGCTGTCGCCCCCTTTGCACCTGTTGCGCGCGTTTTCCATGGTCACGCGGTTTGGTAGCGTCTCGCGCGCTGCCGAGGCCTTGCACCTCACGCAAAGCGCGGTCAGCAAGCAGGTCAAGGAGCTGGAGGGCTGGGTGGGCGTGGCATTGTTTGAGCGCAGCCGCAAGCGCTTGGCGCTGACGCCCGCGGGCGAACGCTACGAGAAAGCCGTGCGCGCTGTGCTGGCGCAGCTGGAGGCCGCCACCCTGGAGCTGATCACCAGCGACGATGGTGGCGGGGCGCTACACCTGTCCAGCCTGCCCACGTTTGCGGCCAAGTGGCTCATCCCGCGCCTGCCGCAGTTCCAGCAGCTGCACCCGCAGGTCACGCTGCACTTCGTGCCCTACGTGCACAGCTACGACTTCGAGCGGCCCGAGCTGGACTGCTCCATTCTGTTCGGTGAAGGCCACTGGCCCGGCGCACACGCGCACTACATCACGGGCAACGAGGTGGCCTTGATCGCCCCGCGCACCCGCGTGGCCGACTGGACCATCGACACGCCAGGCGATGTGGCCCACCACACACTGATGCGCCACGTGACGGTGCCCGAGGCCTGGCTGCGCTGGAGCGAGACACACGGGGTGGAGTCCCTCATCGACCCGCTGGCCGGGCCGCAGTTCGACCAGTTCCAGACCATGATCCGCGCGGTGATGGCCGGCATGGGCCTGGCGCTGGTACCGCGCTGCCTGGTGCAGGATGAAATCACGGCGGGCCTGGTGCGCGAGCCCCTTGCCGACCATCCGCTGCGCGGCGGCTTCCGCAGCGACATGGGCTACTGGTTTTGTTACCCCGAGGGCCGCACGCAGCTGCAGGCGCTGCAGTGCTTTCGACAGTGGCTGCTGGCATGTGAATCGCCCGGGGGTGAGACAGTGCTTTCGCCACCCACACCGGGTGCAGGGCCGATCGCGCTCGCTCCGCGGTGACGCCTTGCTGTGAACAGGTCGTCGTCAACATGGGTTGACGATAGAGATATTCGTCAACTATAGTTGACGAATGCAAGCGCCACCCGCACTCCCCTCACCCGACAACCCCGAGGCCGCGCTGGCTGCCGTAGTCGCCTTGCGGCTGATGGCCGACCGGCTGGAAGCCGCTGCCGTGGCTGCGGCGCTGGAGCAAGGGTGGTCGTGGGCACAGATTGCCCAGGCCCTGGGCGTGAGCAAGCAGGCAGCGCACAAGCGCCTGTCACCCCACATGCCCCAGGCCCCACAGCGCCCCCGTTCTTGAGAAGGAGTTATCACCATGTTTCGCCAATTGCAGCACCGCTTCCAGAGCATGCGCACCCTGAGCCGCCTGTGCACCGGCGCCGAGGCACATGCCCGCGCAAGCGGCCAAGCCGCACCGGGGGCAGAGCATTTTTTGCTGGCCGCCATCGACCTTCCCGACGGGTCGGCCCGGCGTGCGCTGGAGAGCGTGGGCGTCGCACCCGCCGCCGTGCGGGATGCGATCGAGCAGCAGTACCGCGATGCGCTACGCAGCGTGGGGCTGGATGCAACCCTGCCGCAGGCGCCAGCCCTCGCGCCACCGGCCCCAGGCCTCTACCGGGCACAGCCATCGGGCCAGGAGGTCATGCAGACGCTGGCGCGCTCCCGCAAGAGCCAGGGCGGCCCCCTTCTGGGCGCCCACGTGGTGGCAGCCGTGGCCACCATGCCGCACGGCGTGGCGGCACGCACGCTGCGTGCCATGGGCATTGACGCTGACCAGCTGGTGGAAGCGGCGCAGGCCCAGGTGTCAACGGCAACAGCAACCGCAACGGGTACAGCCGACTAGCCGGGTTCAGCGCATCAACATGCCCGCCCCATCGCCGCCCGCATAGGCTTCCAGCCCAATCGCCACCACAGTGGCCACGTCATGGCCCACTTCGGCCCGGAACTCGGCCTCCGCCTGCGCCACAGCATCGCGAAACGCCTGCAGCCAGGCCAACCCCGTGGACGTAAAACACACGCGGCGGGCGCGCGCGTCCAGCGGGTCGGCCTCGCGCGTGACCAGGCCCCAGGCCTCGCACTGGTCCACCAGGTTGGCCATGGCCTGCTTGGTCATGCCCGCGCGCAGGGCCAGGTCGGTCAGTCGGTCGCCCTGCAAGGCCAGATGCCGTGTGATGTGCACATGCGCGGCCGTCACCTGGTCGCGCGCCGCCAGGTTGGACAGCGCCAGCGGCACCTCCACGTTGCGCGCCATGAGCTGCAGCACGCGCGCGTCAAAACGCCGCATGGCGTGGCCGAACAGGCGACCCAGGTGGGTCTGGCGCCAGCCGTCTTCGGCAGGGGATGGAAGGGGCGAATCAGGCATCACCGAATTGTCAGGCAAACTGACTAAATTATCCTTGAAGACCTTGCAACGGCTCGCATAAACTACTGTTCAAGCATCCAGCCTGTGATTAACCGCAGAGCGATGCAAGCATCCAACCTGTTGTTTTTCAAGGAGTTTCTCATGGACGTCGCAGTCAAAGGCACCAACCCCGCATTGCCCGTGAACACCGAAAAGGCCAAGGCCCTGGCCGCTGCGCTCGCCCAGATCGAGAAGCAGTTTGGCAAGGGCACGATCATGCGCCTGGGTGAAGGTGAGGTGATCGAGGACATCCAGGTTGTCTCCACCGGCTCGCTGGGCCTCGATATCGCGCTGGGCGTGGGCGGCCTGCCCCGTGGCCGTGTGGTCGAGATCTATGGCCCGGAATCGTCGGGCAAGACCACGCTCACGCTGCAGGTTATTGCCGAGATGCAGAAGCTGGGCGGTACCTGCGCGTTTGTGGATGCCGAACACGCGCTGGATGTGCAGTACGCCCAGAAACTGGGGGTGCAACTGTCCGACTTGCTGATCAGCCAGCCCGACACCGGCGAGCAGGCGCTGGAAATTGTGGACAGCCTGGTGCGCTCCGGCGCCGTGGACCTGATCGTGGTGGACTCGGTCGCCGCGCTCACGCCCAAGGCCGAAATCGAAGGCGAGATGGGCGACGCGCTGCCCGGCCTGCAGGCCCGCCTGATGAGCCAGGCGCTGCGCAAGCTGACCGCCACGATCAAGAAGACCAATTGCATGGTCATCTTCATCAACCAGATCCGCATGAAGATCGGCGTGATGTTCGGCTCGCCCGAAACCACCACCGGCGGTAACGCGCTCAAGTTCTATGCCTCCGTGCGCCTGGATATCCGCCGCACCGGCACCATCAAGAAGGGCGACGAAGCCATCGGCAACGAAACCAAGGTCAAGGTGGTCAAGAACAAGGTGAGCCCACCCTTCAAGACAGCAGAGTTCGACATCCTGTTCGGCGAAGGCATCAGCCGCGAGGGCGAAATCATCGACATGGGCGTGACCGCCAAGATCGTGGAAAAGAGCGGTGCCTGGTACGCCTACAACGGCGAAAAAATCGGCCAGGGCCGCGACAACGCGCGTGAGTTCCTGCGCGAGAACCCCGACCTCGCCCGCGAGATCGAGAACAAGGTGCGCGAAGGCCTGGGCATTGCGCTGCTGCCTGGCGCACTGCAGGCCCCTGCCGCCACTGCGGACGAGTGAACTCCGAAGTTTCAAGCAAAATTGGCTGCTAGCGCTTGATTGGCAAGCACTAGCAGCTATCAAATTTGAAGCAAATAGATTCATGGGATTCACCACGCTCTCGCTCAAGGGCCGGGCCCTGCGCCTGCTAAGCCAGCGGGAGCATTCCCGCAGCGAGCTGGCCGCCAAGCTGGCGCCCCATGCAGAGAGCCCCGAGGAGCTGGCCGCCCTGCTGGACATGCTGGTGGAGCAGGACTGGCTGAGCGACCAGCGCGCGGCCCAATCCCTGGTGCACCGCCGTGGCCCCCGCCTGGGTGCAGCCCGCCTCGTTCGGGAACTGCGCAACCGGGGAGTGGCCGATGAGCTGGTGCGCGAGGCCACGGCCCCGCTGCTGACCACCGAGGTGCAGCGTGCCCGGGAGGTATGGCAGCGCAAGTTTGGCCAGGTGCCGCTGGACATGAAAGAACGCTCGCGCCAGGTCCGCTTCCTGATGGCACGCGGCTTCACGATGCATGCCATCCAGAAAGCCATTGGTGGCGATACGGACGGCGACACGAATGACGAGGACCCTGGCGCCACCTGACCCGACCTGGCAGCGTCCGCAAGCTAGGCCAGGCCAGGCCCGGTCAGCGCTGTGTTGTCAACTCTGCAGAGGTACTGCTGGCTGAGGGTGCCGCAAGCACCTCGGGTGGCAAGGGTACCCACCGGGCATCCAGGCCATTGGGGTCCACCACATACACGATGGCCTGGCCCGAGCCTCGGTCGCTCAGGATGCCCGTGATCCATGGGGCATGCGCAGACACGCTGCCGGGCACTGGGTGCACGCTGTCCTGCGACACCACGCCCACCAGACGCTCCACCAACAGCACCACAGGGCGGCCCTGGCTCTTGACCACGACCGCCACGGCCCGCCGAGGGTCGGCCAATGCAGACAGGCCCGCAATGCGGCAGGCGTCATAGGCGGGCGCCATGCGGGTGCCGCCTTCGTGGGCAATCTCCAGCATGCCGGCCAGCTGCGCCGGGCCCGGCACCTGCACCAGGCGCGCGGCCGACATGGCCTGCTGCACGTGCATGCTGTCAATGGCCAGCAGCAGGGCGCCACAGGCCACCACACCATAGCGGCGCACATTGCCGCCCGCCCCCTGCACAGATGACTGCGGCAAGGCCAGGGCACCGCCGCTGACCACGGCGGGCTGCACGGGCATCAGCAATACGGAGTACACGGGTTCCCGGTATCCATCGTCGCGCTTGAATTCCCGGTATCCGGTGCTGACCGCCACACCCGCCAGATAGTCCTGCCCTTGCCAGTGCACGCGCTGCGCGGTGGCGGGCAGGACAGACGCAGTCGCCGCAGAGGAAGTTCTTGCGCCCTGCCCGGGCTGCCGCCCTGCGGCGGCGGGTGGCACTGCGGCCCGTGCGATATCTGCCACAAAAGGCAACACAGGTTGCGCACCGCCCAGAGCGGCATCCGGGCCATCCTCGTCGGCGCTGGCCAGCACGCGCCCCTGCGCATCGGTGAAGAAGCCTCGCATGCCCTGGCCCTGCGGCAGTGCGTCGCGCAGCATGGCCTTCAGCTCGGTGGCGCAGTTGAAAGCCAGCGCGATGCCGCCCACCACCGGGCCGCCCGGCGCAGCGCGCAGCGCGGCGCAGTACACATAGGCGGGCAAGCCATCGGCCAGCGCCTGGGGCTGCATGGGCGACACGGCGTAGGCCTGCGAACCTTGCAAGGCCAGGGTGCGCCGGACCAGGTCGGCATCCAGCTGCAGGTCGGCGGGCAGCGTGTCGGCATCGCAGGACACGGCCACCACGCGCCCCTGGCGGTCAAACAGCGCCACGCGCCGGTACACCGTGTAGAGGCTGTTGAGGTGCGCGAGGATCTGTGCCGCGCGCTGTGCTGCAGCGGCTGATTGCCCCGGCACGCCCCGCGCCTGGATGTCACCCAGCGCATGGGCCAGTTCTTCGGACAGCGCCCACCAGCGGCAGTCGTTGGCGCGTTCGTAGAGGTTGCGGTCCATGATGCGGACCGCCAGGCCCGCATGGGCCTTCATCTCGGCGCGGCGCCCCGCCAGCAGCAGCCCGCGCAGTTTCTGAATGGCACCGTCGAAGACGGCAATGGTGTCCTTGCCCGTGCGCCCGATCTGGTCAAACACGGCATGGATCGACGAGCCTGCGCTCACCGCCGATTCGGCCACCTTGCCATTCCAGATCACGCGGGTAAGCCCTTCTTCGATGGCGCGGGCGCGTTCCACAATGGCGCGCAGCATGGGATCGTCCACCTCCATGCGCGCTGCCTCAGCCGTCGCCGGCGCGCCACCGCCCCCTGCCGACTCCTGCATACCTTGCTCGCCCTTGAACGCCGCATCCAGCCGCACCAGCGCCACCGCCCGCCAGGGCAGGCCTTGGTAGCCCTGGTAGCCCCGGGTGGTGCGCGCCTGCGCCAGGTAGTCGTGGCCCCGGTGGGTGCAGGGGCGGGCGTCAAGCAACTGCAGAGAGCCAGTGACCACGACCTCGCCCACTGAGAATTCAGCGGGCTTGCTGGACGCAATGACACGATCACTGCCATCCACGAGCAGCAGCGCCACGCGGTCCTCGGGGTCGCGCAGGTCGGCAAAGATCGACTCCAGCTCGGAATGGAGTCCAAAGCGCAGCACCACGGCCCCGCAGGCGCGCCCCTGCGCCGATACAACGCGGTGTACATACAGCAGCAGATCGCCTTCGCCGGGATACCAGCCCGAGGCACCGTAGTGCTCGCCATAACCGGACCTGTCCATCGCACCCCGCCACCACGAGGGCTCCTGCACAACCAAGGCCTCGGTCACCGGCCGGTCTTGCAGGCCCAGCAACGGATGGGCACAGGCATCCAGCAGCAGGATGTCGTCATAGACGGTGTATTTGGCGCGGTACTCTTGCAACCGCTGGCGCAGCAGCGTGGCGGCATCGGGGTCGCCTTGGACTGCCGCAGCCTCCACAAAAGCCACCAGCGGTCCATCGGTGGCGATGAAGCCGACATCGGCCGTGCGCTCGAAAAGGTTGCGCACCAAAATATCGATGGCCACCTGGGCGCGGGACGCCAGGTCGCCCATGCGGTTGCTCAGGTGGGTGGTGGCAATGTGCTCCACCATCTCCTGGGCCAGCGTGGCGAACGCGGTACGCGTCTGGTCCAGGGTATGCAGGAAACCCGCCGCCTCGCCCGGGCACACGATGCGTGCAGTGGTGTCGATGACCTCCCAGCGAAGATCCAGGCGCTGCAACGCAGCTTCGAGCTTCTGCAGCGACCGCATCTGCGGCGCCACGATGTCATAAGACAGTGGAAAACCCATCAGCCCCCCCAAACATACGGCGTGCGCCAGTGGGCCTGGCGTGGTCAGCGGTCTGGAATCAGCTTAAACGATTCCGCCAGGGAGGCCCATAGAAAAAACGCGCCAGGTCTGGCGCGTCGAAAACCTGCCGGGCAGACAGGAGGGTGGGGAAACCCGTAGCGGTTCAGAGACCGAGCATCAGCTGCAGGTTCTGCACTGCGGCGCCGCTGGCACCTTTGCCCAGGTTGTCCAGGCGCGCGATGACCACGGCCTGCCGGTATTGCTCGTTGGCAAACACGCGCAGCTCCAGCTTGTTGGTGTCGGTCAGCGTGTCGGCGGCGAGCTTCAAATCATCGGTGGGCGGCAGTACGCTGACCCACTGCTCGGGCGTGTTGGTGCGGCTGTAGTGACCGGCCAGCGCGTCGTGCAGGTCGCTGGCCTTGGGGGCTCCGGGCAGCAGGTCCAGGTGCAGCGGCAACTGCACCAGCATGCCCTGGCGGAAGTTGCCCACGGCGGGGATGAACACCGGGCGGCGTGTGAGGCCGGTGTAGCGCAGGATCTCGGGAATGTGCTTGTGCGTCAGCCCCAGGGCGTAGGCCTCATACGGCGCTGCAGTGCCTGCCTCGTACGCTTCGATCATGGTGCGGCCGCCGCCGGAATAGCCCGACACCGAAGGCAGGCTCAAAGGGTAGTCCGCAGGGATCAGGCCAGCGTCCACCAGCGGGCGCAGCATGGCAATCGCGCCCGTGGCGTAGCAGCCGGGGTTAGAGACACGGGTGGCGTCGCGCACCGCCTGCGCCTGCGATGCAGCGAGTTCTGGAAACCCGTACACCCAGCCATCGGCCGTGCGGTGGGCCGTGCTGGCGTCGATCACCTTGACCTTGCGGCCCGAGGTGCGCTCGATCTCGTCCACCATGGCCACGGTGTCGCGCGCTGCATCGTCGTGAAGACACAGCACCACCAGGTCCACCCCCGCGATCAGGTCGCGCTTGGCGGCCGGGTCTTTGCGCAACTCGGGCGCAATGCTGACCAGCTCGATCTGCGGCATGGCCTGCAGGCGCTCGCGGATCTGCAGGCCCGTGGTACCGGCTTCGCCATCGATAAAGACTTTGGACATGGAGGTGCTCCTGCAAAAAGGCGGCAGCGGCTGCCGGAATAGAAAAGAGAAAAAGGGGGTATGGGAAGGCTACCAGCCCAGCCCAGGGTGTAAGTTAGGCACAAGGATGGTGCGTTGCAACATGATACAGTCGCGGGTTGCCATGTCCCAAGCCCGCGGCCAGACAACTGTTCATGGTAAACGGGTAACTACCACCCTTCCCTGAGAGAGACCTCATGAAGATTCACGAATACCAAGGCAAGGAAATCTTGCGCAATTTTGGTGTGCCCGTTCCGCGTGGCATTCCCGCATTCACGGTGCAAGAAGCCGTGGAAGCAGCCCAGAAGCTCGGCGGCCCCGTGTGGGTGGTCAAGGCCCAGATCCACGCCGGTGGCCGTGGCAAGGGCGGCGGCGTGAAGGTTGCCAAGACCATTGACGACGTCAAGGCACGCGCCAGCGAAATCCTGGGCATGCAACTGGTCACGCACCAGACCGGCCCCGAAGGCCAGAAGGTCCGCCGCCTGTACATCGAAGACGGCGCCGACATCAAGAACGAACTGTATGTGTCGCTGGTCACCGACCGCGCCACGCAGAAGGTCGCCCTGATCGCTTCGAGCGAAGGCGGCATGGACATCGAGGAAGTGGCCCACTCCACGCCCGAGAAGATCGTCACCGAGATGATCGATCCCCTGGTCGGCATCACCGAAGCGCAGTCCCGCAAGGTGGCGGCTGCCATCGGCCTGACCGGCGCTTCCATTGACCAAGCCGTGGACATCTTCGCCAAGATCTACAAGTGCTACATGGACACCGACGCGTCGC
>CAMLQP010000082.1 GCA_946482115.1 uncultured Comamonadaceae bacterium | reverse complement strand
TGACGGTCTCGAAGCCGACCAGGCCCTCGATCAGCGTGGCGTTGCGCTGCGCGCCGGCGCGGTAGGTGGTCTCGGCCAGCTCGTGCATGCGGCCCTGCACCACCAGCGCATAGAGCAGCATGAAGGCGGCGCCGATCACCAGCGGTATCACCATGGGCCAGGCGATCCAGCCGATCACGACGAAGAAGATCAGCGTGAACGGCAGGTCGATGAAGGCCACCACCGTGGCCGAGCCGATGAAGTCGCGCACCGACTCGAACGCCCGCAGGTTGGACGCGAACGAACCCGCCGAGATGGGCCGCTGCTCCATGCGCGTGCCCAGCACGCGCTCCATGATGTAGGCCGACAGCTTGACGTCGGCCCGGCTGCTGGCCAGGTCCACGAAACGGCCGCGCAGCGTCTTCAGGATGAGATCGCCCAGCAGCACCAGGCTCAGGCCGACGGCCAGCACCCAGAGCGTCTCGAACGCGTGGTTGGGCACCACGCGGTCATAGACGTTCATCGTGAACACCGGCATGGCCAGCGCGAACAGGTTGGTCAGGAACGCCGCGAGCAGCACGTCGCGGTAGAGCGCGTGATTCTCCTGGATCACGCCCCAGAACCAGTGGCCGTGCCGGCCCTCGCGCACCACCGGCGTGCGGGCGTCGAAATGCACCCGGGGCCGGGCGTAGATGGCGCTGCCGATGTACTGCCGGTCCAGCTCCGCCACCGGCATGTCCACCGGCGCATCGCCCAGCTCGGGAAAGACGACCTGGGCATGCCCGTCGGTCGACCAGCCCAGCAGCACGCAGGCGCGCTGCTCCTGCAGCAGCAGCACGGCCGGCAGCAGCGCCGGCTGCAGCTGCTGCAGCGAGCGGGTGACGATGCGGCTGCTCAGGCCGGCGCGCGCGGCCGCGCGCTCGAACAAGGAAGGGGTGAGGCGGCCATCTTCCAGCGGCAGGCCGGCCACGGCGCCGTCGGCCGTGAGCGATTCGCCGTGGCTGCGCGCCAGGATGAGCAGGCATTGCAGCAGTTCGTCACGTTCGGTGGCCGAAGCGGTCGCGGCCGACGTGGACTGCGGGGGATAGGACATCAGGTTCTCCGACAGGCACCACAAGGTGCCATGCAGGATCGGCCATGGCCGCCCACGAGCACCAGAAAAATCAGTCTAACAAAGATTTACAGTGAAACCGCAGGCGTTCGCAGCGATTTGTGCGCATCCGGCCGCGCTGCGCTCAGGTATCGGTCATCAGGACCGCGGGTTCGTCGCTGTTCAGCACCCGTGTGGTCCATTCGGCCAGCTTGCGGGCGTCGCAGCGCAGGATCTGCTGCTTGACCGCCAGCACCTGCGCGGGGTGCATGGAGAAGCTGCGCAGCCCCATGCCCAGCAGCAGCCGGGTCATGGCCACGTCGCCCGCCATCTCGCCGCAGACGGCAACCGGCTTGCCCTGGGCGCGGCATTCGGCAATGGTGCGGGCCAGCAGCTGCAGCACGGCGGGGTGCAGGGGGTCGTAAAGGTGGGCCACGGCCTCGTCCACCCGGTCGATGGCCAGGGTGTACTGGATCAGGTCGTTGGTGCCGATCGAGAGGAAGTCGAAGTGCTTGAGGAACAGCGGCACGGTCAGCGCGGCCGCCGGCACCTCGATCATGGCACCGAGCTTGACCGGGCCATACACCACGCCCTGGGCGTCAAGCTGCTCGCGCGCCCTGTCCACCAGCGCCAGCGTCTGGCGGATCTCGCTCACGTGGGCCAGCATGGGCACCAGCACGTGGACCTGTCCGTGCGCTGCGGCGCGCAGGATCGCGCGCAGCTGGATCAGGAACATGGCCGGCTCGGCCAGGCTCCAGCGGATGGCGCGCAGGCCCAGCGCGGGGTTGAGGTGGTCGTCGACCCGGGTGCCACGGTCCAGCGGCTTGTCGGCGCCCACGTCCACCGTGCGTATGGTGACCGGCATGCCGTGCATGCCCTCGACGGCGGCGCGGTAGGCCTGGTACTGCTCTTCCTCGTCGGGCAGCTTGCCGTTGCGCCCCATGAACAGGAATTCGCTGCGGAACAGGCCCACGCCCACGGCCCCGGCGGCCAGCGCGCCCACCACATCCGACGGCTGCTCGATGTTGGCGAGCAGCTCGATGCGCTCGCCGTCGAGCGTGACGGCCGGCGTGTTGCGCAGGCGGTTCAGGCGCTCGCGCTCCAGTTCGCCCTGGCGCTGCTTGTAGCCGTACTCGGCCAGCACGATGGGCGAGGGGTCCACCACCACGATGCCGGCGTCGCCGTCGATGATGACCCAGTCGTCCTGCTGGATCAGCTGGCTGGCGCTGCGCGCGCCCACCACGGCCGGGATGTCCATGCTGCGCGCGACGATGGCGGTGTGGCTGGTCTTGCCGCCCACGTCGGTGACGAAGCCGGCGAACACGCTCTGCTTGAACTGCAGCATGTCGGCCGGCGACAGGTCGTGCGCCACCAGCACCAGCGGCACGTCCACCGTGTCGTCGAGCAGCAGGTCCTGGGCGCCGCGGCGCACCGGCGGCGGCGCGGCCACGGGCGAACCCACGCCGCGCATGTGGCGCAGGATGCGCTCCACCACCTGCTCCAGGTCGGCCTTGCGCTCGCGCAGGTAGGGGTCCTCCATCTCGTCGAACTGGCGGCCGATGATCTCCAGCTGCGTGGTCAGCGCCCACTCGGCGTTGTAGTGGCGTTCGATGATCCAGTGCTTGACGCCCGAGGTGAGCTGCTCGTCCTGCAGCAGCATCAGGTGCACGTCCAGCAGCGCGGTCAGCTCGTGATGGGCCTCCTTGCCGTCCAGGTCCTGCAGGCTCAGCTGCACCCGGCCGATTTCCTCGACCACCGCGTTGCGTGCCTGGCGCAGGCGCTCGATCTCGCTCTCGACCTGTTCCGGCTGCACGAAGTAGTGCGCCACGTCCACCCGGCTGGAGGCCACCAGCACGGCCCGCCCGATGGCGATGCCGCGCGAGACCGCCTGGCCGTGAACGCTAAAAGTCACTCACCTTCTCCGAACTTGTCGTTGATCAGGGCGATGATGGCGTCCATCGCCGGCTGCTCCTGCGCGCCGTCGGTCTCGACCTCGACTTCGGCGCCGAGTCCGGCGGCCAGCATCATCACGCCCATGATGCTCTTGGCATTGACGCGGCGATCGCCCCGGCTCATCCAGACCTCGCAGGGGAAACTGGCTGCCAGCTTGGTGAGCTTGGCAGAGGCGCGGGCGTGCAGGCCCAGCTTATTGCTGATGGTCGCGGTGGTCTTGATCATGGGTCTTGCGGCGGGTCTGGTGGGCCGGCGCGGTCACCGCGACCTGGATCACACCCTGGGTGGCCCCGACCATGGCGCGCGTCACCAGCGCGTCGAGCGACTCGTGCCGGTAGGACACGGTGCGCAGCAGCATGGGCAGGTTCACCCCGGTGATCAGGCGGGTGTTGATGCCGTCCACCAGTTTGTGGGCCACGTTGCAGGGGGTGGCGCCGAACACGTCGGTCACCACCAGCGCCTGCGGCGTGCCCAGCTGGTTGAGCAGGATCCGTGCCTGCACGAGCGATTCCTCGGGCGGCACGTTGGGCATCACGTCAAGCGCACCCACGGCGGAGGCGCTGTCGGGAAACACATGCAGCACACAGCTGCGCAAGGCCGAGGCCAGCGGAGCATGCGCCACGATGAGGATGCCGTTCATGGAGCGGAGTTTATCGGGAGCCGGTCACCCGCTCCGGCGGATCGAGCAGGCCGTGGGCTTTGACCGCGAGGAAATACCCGTAGCTGGCCATGCAGGCCAGCAGGAAGACGCCCATCGCCCCCTGGAAGGCCGCTACCGTGGACCAGCCCAGCGCCAGGAAGCCGTCGACCAGCAGGCCTATGCCCCACTGGACCACGAACACGCCCGAGAAGATGACCAGGTTGTAGGCCGACAGGGCCCGCCCGGCCAGCGCCGGCGGGAAGGCCAGCGCCACCGCCGGCTGCGACAGCGAGACGAAAGTGCTGGTCACGCAGAACAGCGCCCAGCCCAGCCAGCCCACCTGCGAACCGAGGGCGATGTTGGCCACCAGCACCACGAAGCTCAGCGGCAGCCCCCAGGCGATCAGCTTCTCCGCGCTCAGCCCGCGCCGGACCAGGCCCGGGTTGACCATGCCCCAGGTCCAGAACGCCAGCAGCATGGAGCCGTTGATGCAGAAAAGCCCGAAAGCCGCCTGGTCGGGCGTGTAGCCCGCCACCCGCACCATCCAGGGGCCCGCCCAGAGCGTCTGCATCGCCACCATGCCGCCGTAGTTGAAGAACCCGATCGGCCCCATCTTCTGGAAATAGCGGTGGCGCCAGACCTGGCCGTAGCCAGCGGGCACGGCCGCCGCGCCCGGCTCCGCCGCCGACACCGGCCAGGCCGGCACGCGCCAGGCCAGCACCGCCATCGACAGCAGGATCAGCGCCGCCAGCCCCCAGAACAGGCCGCGCCAGCCGGTCAGCGGCATCAGCCACTGCACCGGCAGGGTGGACGCCAGCATGCCCAGAGAGCCGGTCATCAGCATCCACGAATTGGCCCGCAGCTGCGTGGCCGGCGACAGCCAGCGGCGGTAGCCGGTCAGCGGCGCCATCAGGCAGGCGCTCACGCCCATGCCGGTCAGCACGCGCGCGGCCAGCAGCCCGCTGAAGCTGGTGGCCAGCGCGAACGCGACGCAACCCGCCACCGCCACCGTCAGGAAACCCAGGATCACCCGCTTGGGGCCGAAGCGGTCCAGCCAGTTGCCCAGCGGCAGCTGCGTGGCCGAGAACCCGAGAAAATAGCCGCCGGCCAGCAGCCCGAGATCGCGCGCGTGCAGCTCGAACTCGGCGCTCAGCGTGGGTGACAGCGTGGCGGTGATGGCGCGCACCAGGGCCGACAGGAAGTACGCCAGCGCGAACGCCAGGAAGACGGCGACTGCGGTCCGCGTCGGCAGGGCATGCTCGTTCATTGCAGGGAATCGAGGAAGGTGGCCGCCGGCTCATCCGAGCGCGGCGCACCGGCGACCAGGGCCTGGTAGACCCAGTCGCCCTGGACAAAGTAGGCACTGCGCAGTGGCAGCGGCTCGCCCTGGTGGTTGCGCCCCGTGCCCTGCCAGCGGTAGCGCAGGCCGGGCCGAGCGCCGGCCGGCGGCGGTTGCAGCTCGGTTTCGGCCGCCTGCCAGCTGGCTAGGCTGGCGCGGTGCCAGCGCTGCAGCACGGCCTCGCGGTCGTCGGAGGGCGCGAGTTTCGCCCAGGCCAGCGCAAAGGTCAGGCCCCCGGTTTCACAGCGCATCAGGTGCAGGTCGACGCCAGCCTCGGTCATGGCTACACGGCGTTCGCCGCGTTCGGGCTTGCAGGGCATGAGCACGCTGGCCGGCGCCGGTTCCGTGCGCACCTGCCGCCAGTTGAAGGTCGGGGTGCAGGCGACCAGCGACAGCAGCAGCGCGGCGGTGGTCAGGCGGATGGGCAACGGGGCGGGCGGATGCACAGCAATGGGGCAGGACGGAAAGCGACCGATGGTAGCCGCAATCCCCGCGCGGCGCTGCGCGGTGCGAGTTGCGCTAAGCTGCCCCCACCCATGAGTCCCGCCAACGCCCCGCTGCTGCCCCAGCCCGCCTCCCTGCGCGCCGCCGCCCAGGCCGCCCAGGCGCGCGGCGAACCGCTGGTGGTAATGACCACGCTGACCGGCTGCCCCTACTGCGAACTGGTGCGCAGCCGCTACCTGGGCCCGATGCGGCGCGATGAAAACCTGGCCGCCGTGCAGCTGGACGTGATGGACAGGACATCGCCGCTGCAGGACTTCAACGGCACCACCACCACGCCGGCCGACCTGGTGCGCGACTGGAAGGCGCGCTTCACGCCCACGGTGCTGTTCTTTGACGCCAACGGCCGCGAGCTGGCCGAGCGCCTGGTGGGCCTGGCTTCGCCCGATTTCTACGGCAGCTACCTGGACCAGCGGCTGAGCACGGCCCGGCAACGGCTGAGGTAGCTCCAACCGGGGCACCGCCGGGCCGGCTTTGCCGGACGGCCAGTGCCGCCCCCTTGAGGGGGTCGCGCGTAGCGCGGCGGGGATGGGCTACTTCAGCGCGCCGAACACCTTTTTCAACAGCGCGCTGCCCGCGCCCACCGGGTCCTGCCGCAGCTTGCGTTCCTCCTCGCCGATCACGAGGTACAGGCCGTCCAGCGTCTTGGTGGTGACATAGCGCTGGATGTTGGACTCCTCGGGCTTGAGCAGACCCAGGCCGGAAGCCTTGGACGCCACGCGGTTGTACTTGTCGGCCAGACCCACGCCATCGGTGGCGCGCTGCACCACGGGCAGGAACAGCTCGCCCAGCGGCGCACGGGTCTTGTCGGCAAAGAAGGTGGTGACCGAGTTGTCGCCGCCGGTCAGGATGCGACGGGCGTCGTCCACGCTCAGGTTGCGCACCGCCTTGACCAGCAGATCCTTGCCCAGCGGCACCGCCGCCTCGGCGGCGCGGTTCATGCTGGTCACGAGCTCGTCGACGCGTTTGCCCTGGCCGGTCAGCTTGAGCAGCTTGGCGCCGTCTTCCAGAAAACCGGGCAAGGGAATGCGAACTTTCGGGTTACCGAGGAATCCATCGGTTTTGCCCAACACGGAGACCGCCACCAGCGCCCCTTTTTCCAGCGCCGCTCGCAGGCCGTCCGAGGCCTCGCGGTCGGTGATGCCGGCCAGGCCCTGCGCCGCCGCCGGCTGCCAAGCCCACACGGCCGCCCCGGCGACCAACCCTTGGTTAAACTGGCGACGCAGCATGGCGCACTCTCCCTTCTACAGCTAGATGCCAAGCATGATACGTATTTTCTCCTCCCGCCGGCGCCGCCTGATGGCCGCCGGACTGCTGGCCATCACCGCCGGGCTGGCAGGGTGCGCCGGCGGCGACCAGGCGCCCGAATCCCGCTTCGTGCTGCTCGACGGCCAGACCCTGAACACCGCCGACCTCAAGGGCAAGGTCACGCTGGTGAACTTCTGGGCCACGACCTGCGTGACCTGCGTGAAGGAAATGCCCAGCATCGTGGCCACCTACAACAAGTACCACGGCCAGGGCCTGGAGACGGTCGCGGTGGCCATGGCATACGACCCTCCGCAGTGGGTCGCCAATTTCGCCCAGACCCGACAGCTGCCTTTCAAGGTGGCGCTGGACAACACCGGCGAGGTGGCCAAGGCCTGGGGCGATGTGAAGCTGACACCCACGACCTACGTGGTCGACAAGCAGGGCCGCATCGTCAAGCGCTATGTGGGCGAGCCCGACTTCGCAGCCCTGCACCAGCTGCTGGAGCAGCTACTGGCCCAGGGCTGAGGCCCGTCCGTCACTCGCGGAAACTGTCGTGGCAGGCCTTGCACGAGCCCGCCACGTTGCCGAACGCGGCCTTGATCTGGTCGAGGTTGCCGGTCTTGGCGGCCGCGTTGAGCTTCATGGCCTCGCCCATGAAGTTGTCCTGCGCCTGCTTGAACTTGCCCGCATCCATCCAGACTTCGGGTTTGCTCTTGGAGCGGATCTTCTCCGTTTCGGGGCCATAGCCGGCCCAGGCCAGGCGGCTCACCGTCTCGAGCACCGCCGCGTTGTCTTGCGCCACCTTGGCATCGAACGGGATGCGGCCGTTGACCATGGCCCCGATGCGACCGAGGTGGAAGTTCTGCAACGTCATGACGCTCTGCCGGTACTTGACCGCATCTTCCGGCTTCTGGAATTGCGCCGCGGCCGGCAGGGACCAGGCCAGCGCGGAGGCGGCGACCAGAATGAGGGCAGACTTCATGGGGACTCCTTGTGGGGTTGTATCGATGTCAGCTCTTGCCAACCCCGCCCTGATCGGGCGTCCGGCGGGAAGTTCCGAAGGAAATCCCTGATGAACACTTTTTCCGGGAAAGCGGGTTTGAGAACTGTGGAGACGATGCCATGAAAACTGTACGTGTGTGGGATCTGCCGACCAGGGTTTTCCATTGGGTGCTGGCGCTGTGCGTCATCGCGCTGGTGGCCACGGCCAAGGTGGGCGGCAATTGGATGGAATGGCACCTGAGGCTGGGCCACGTGGTGCTGGCCCTGCTGGCGTTCCGGTTGGTCTGGGGCCTGGTGGGCGGTCGCTGGTCACGCTTTTCGGCCTTCCTCTATGCGCCCGCCACGCTCTGGGCCTACCTGCGCGGGCGAGACCAGGCCGGGCACGGCGCCGGCCATTCGCCGCTGGGCGCGCTGTCGGTCTGGGCCATGCTGCTGGTGCTGCTGGCGCAGGTCGGCACCGGGCTGATGAGCGACGATGAAATCTCCTTCACCGGCTCGCTGGTGGCGCACGTGCCGGGCGACTGGGTGTCGGCCGCCACCCGCTACCACAAGGGCTGGGGCGAGTTGCTGGTGCTGGGTCTGGTGGCGCTGCACCTGCTGGCGATCGCGTTCTATGCCCTGGTCAGGCGGCAGACCCTTGTCCGGCCCATGCTGACGGGCGACCAGTCCGTCAGCGACGATGTACCCGCCTCGCGCGACGGCTGGGCCCAGCGGGCGCTGGCGCTGGCGCTGGCGGGTGGCTGCGCCGCCCTCGCGTTCTGGGTGCGCGGATTGGGCGCGCCCGCCTTCTGAAACCGGCTTGATATAGTCCGCGCATGCCTGAACCCGACGCGCCGCCGTTGGCGCAGCTTCATCTGGTCGAGTCCGCCACGCGGACCGACGACGTGCGCGCCCTGTTCCGCGAATACCAGCAGAGCCTGGGGGTGGATCTGTGCTTCCAGGGCTTTGAACGGGAGCTGCAGGAACTGCCCGGTGAGTACGCCCCGCCGCTGGGCGCCCTGCTGCTGGCCACCGTGGACGGGGAAGCCGCCGGCTGCTGCGCCCTGCGCCCGCTGGTCAACACCGACCACGTGAACGCCTGCGAGATGAAGCGCCTTTACGTGCGCCGCGCGTTCCGCGGCTTCGGCCTGGGGCGCCAGCTGGCCGAGCGCATCATGGACCTGGCCCGCCAGGCCGGCTACGGCTGCGTGCTGCTGGACACACTGGACGACATGGAGTCGGCGCGCGCGCTCTACGAAGACCTGGGCTTCGTGGAGATCGCGCCGTACTACCACAACCCCCTCGCGGGGGCTCACTACCTGAAGGCAGAGCTTTAGACGAGCCCCCGCGCCCCGGTGCTGCGCGGGCCGCCGCCCCCGAGGGGCTGACCGGCCTGGGGTCGGCCCGGCCGCCGGTCGTTCAGCCTTTTGCCTGGGCCAGCAGCGTGTCCGCGTCGCTGACCTCGAACTTGCCCGGGCCTTCGACATTGAGGGTTTGCACCACGCCATCCTTGACCAGCATGGAGTAGCGGTTGCTGCGCAGGCCCATGCCGCGCGTGGTCAGGTCCAGCGTGAGGCCGGTGGCCTTGGCGAAGTCGGCGCTGCCGTCGGCCAGCATGCGCACCTTGCCGTCGGTATTCTGGTCGCGCGCCCAGGCACCCATCACGAAGGCGTCGTTGACGCTCAGGCACCAGATTTCATCGACACCGGCGGCCTTGAATTCGTTGAATTTCTCCACGTACCCCGGCACGTGCTTGGCCGAACAGGTCGGCGTGTAGGCACCAGGCAGCGCGAACAGCGCGATGGTCTTGCCGGCGCTGGCCTTGGCCACATCCACCGCGTTGGGGCCGATGCTGCAGCCGTTGCCTTCGACCTCGCTGTATTCCATCAGCGTGGTGGCCGGAATCTTGTCGCCTACCTTGATCATGTGAGTCTCCTGGGGGTTGAACGGGGGAATGTACAAACGAAAAAAAACGACCGACATTGTCGGTCGTTTTCGGCGCTCCGGTCGGCGACGACCTGAACGGGCCTTACACCAGCGCGGCTTTTTGCACCAGGCGGGTGGCAACCCAGTTCTTGGTCTTGGACAGCGGACGGCTTTCCGAGATCTCGATCAGGTCGCCCAGCTTGTACTCACCGTTTTCGTCGTGGGCGTGGTACTTGCTGGATTTGATCACGATCTTGTCGTAGATCGGGTGCTTCACGCGGCGCTCGACCAGCACGGTCACGGTCTTGGCGCGCTTGTCGCTGACCACCTTGCCAATCAAGGTGCGCTTGAGGGAGGTTTTGGCTTCCGTCATGGTCACTCCTTACTTGGCGGCTTGCTTTTCAGCAAGGATGGTTTTCGCACGGGCGATGGCGCGACGCGTGGAACGCAGCGTGCCGGTGTTGCCCAGTTGCTGGGTGGCCTTCTGCATGCGCAGGCCGAAGTGGGCCTTCTGCAGGCTCTTGACTTCGGCTTCCAGGCCGGCGACGTCCTTCTGGCGGAGTTCAGCAGCTTTCATCTCATGTTCTCCTGAATCACTGACCCAGCATGCGCGCCACGAAGGTGGTGCGCAGAGGAAGTTTGGCGGCGGCCAGGGCGAACGCTTCGCGGGCGAGCTCTTCGGGCACGCCAACGATTTCGTACAGCACCTTGCCGGGCTGGATTTCGGCCACGTAGTACTCCACGCCACCTTTACCGTTGCCCATGCGGACTTCGGCGGGTTTCTTGGAGATCGGCTTGTCCGGGAACACCCGGATCCAGATGCGGCCGCCACGCTTGACGTGACGGGAGATCGCGCGACGCGCGGCCTCGATCTGGCG
>CAMLQP010000081.1 GCA_946482115.1 uncultured Comamonadaceae bacterium | reverse complement strand
CGGTGATCTGCACGCTCTGGATGTTGGGCGCGCGCCAGAGCGGCTCGAAGATGGCGTTGCCGAAGCGCAGCACCATCAGGTTCTGCACCGTTTCCTTGCCCAGGTAGTGGTCGATGCGGTAGATCTGGCGTTCGGCGAAGTGGCGCGCCACCTCGTCGTTGATGGCGCGCGCGGATTCGAGGTCGTGGCCGAGCGGCTTCTCGAGGACGACCCGGGCCCGTGCGTCGATCAGGCCGTGCGCGGCGAGCTGCTGGCAGATGGGCGCGAACAGGCTGGGCGCGGTGGCCAGGTAGTAGATGCGTTGCGCGTCGCGGGCGCAACGGCCTTGCAGCGCGGCGAAGCTGTCGGGCCGGGTCGCGTCCACGGAGGCGAAGTCCAGCCGACCGGCGAAGGCGTCCCAGACCGCGGCGTCGAGCGCGTCGCCGGAGACGAAAGGACGGGAGCGCTCGGTGAGAAAGGCGGCGTAGTCGGCTGCCGACCAGTCCTGGCGGCCGACGCCCACGATGCGGCAGTCCGCCGGCAGGCTGCCGTGCAGGTGCGCCATGTAGAGCGCGGGGATCAGCTTGCGCAGCGACAGGTCGCCGGCGCCGCCGAAGATGACGATGTCCAGGGGTTCCTGGGGCCGTGGGGTCATGGGGTCGATGGCGGTGTTCACGCCTCGTAATGTAACTTAGTTACTTAATATGTGGAAATTTTCTCGTACAAAAGTTTCATGGCAACTCAGGTGCTGGCCCTCACCACCACCTCGTAGGGCAGGCGCACGCTGTGTTCGGGCGGCAGGTCGCCCCGCATCAGCTGCAGCAGCATCTGGGCACCAGCCTCGCCGATGGACCAGCGCGGTGTGCGCACGGTGGTCAGTGGCGGCAGCATGTGGTCGCTGCCAGCCAGGTCGTTGAAGCCGGCCACGGCCAGGCGCTGCGGCACGGCCACGCCCAGGCGGTGCGCGGCCAGCAGGCCGCCCTGGGCCAGATCGTCGTTGCAGAAGAACACGGCGTCCACGTCGGGTTGCTCGCGCAGTAGCCGTTCCAGCAGTTCGGCGCCCAGCGCCAGCGATGAACGCGCCGCGCTGAGCAGCTCCAGCCGGGGGTCGTGAAGACCCGCCGCGCGCAGGCACTGGCGGTAGCCCTCGGCGCGCTGCAGCGTGCGCGGGTCGAGCTGGGCGGCGATGAAGGCGATGCGCCGCCGCCCGCGTGCGAGCAGGTGCTCGGTGATGGCCACGCCGGCTGCCTGCTGCGAGAAGCCCACGCAGTACACCTGGGGCGCGTCGGTCACTTCCATCAGGTGCACGCAGGGCACGCCGCTGGCGGCGATCAGCTGGCGCGCGGCTTCGGTGCGGTCGAAGCCGGTCACCAGCAGGCCGGCGGGGCGCAAGGCGAGGTGGCTGCGCAGCAGTTCTTCCTCTTCCCGCGCGTCATAGTGGGTGACACCGATCAGTGGCTGGAAACCGGCCGGAAACAGCGTGCGGTGCACCGCCTCGATCACGTCCACGAACAGGGTGTTGGACAGCATGGGCACCAGCACCGGCACCTGGGTGCTGCGCTGGGAGGCCAGCGCGCGTGCGGCCGGGTCGGGCACGTAGCCCAGGCGCCGCACGGCGTCCTGCACCCGCGCCACCAGCTCGGGAGCCACGCCACGTTCGCTGCGCAGCGCGCGCGAGGCGGTGATGGGACTGACTTCGGCCGCGCGGGCCACGTCGCTGAGGGTCACTCGGCCGCTGGAGCGGCGCCGGCGTTGGGAATCGGGCAAGGGTTATCCCTGAATGGGCGGTTGATCGGTTGAGGTAGGATAGCGCTACCAATCCTTGGATTCAAGCCGTTTAGGGTTTTTACCGGGAACGAATCACCAGGCAACCCGATTTTGACTGCAGATGTACGGGTTGCCCTCTTTTTAGTTGTTATGGATAGCGCTACCCAATCCTTGACCCAGCACCGCCACCTCGTCGTGATGGGCGTGGCCGGCTGCGGCAAGTCCAGCCTGGGGCAGGCCGTGGCCGGCCGCCTGGGCTGGCGCCTGATCGAAGGTGACGATTACCACGCGCCTGACAGCGTGCGCAAGATGCGCGAAGGCATCCCGCTGACCGATGCCGACCGCGAAGGCTGGCTGGACCGGCTGGGCCAACTGCTGGCGCAGGAATCCACCGGCGTGGTGCTGACCTGCTCGGCGCTGCGGCGGGCCTACCGCGACCGCCTTCGGGCAGCCGTGCCAGGGCTGCGTTTCGCTTTCATGGCCATCGACCCGGACACCGCGCGCGGGCGCGTGGCGGCCCGGCCCGGTCACATCTTTCCGCCCAGCCTGGTGACGAGCCAGTTCCAGACGCTGGAAGACCCCAGCGGCGAACCCGGCGTGCTGCGTGTGGAGGCAACCGAGCCGCTGGACATCCTGACGACCCGGCTGGCCCGCTGGATGGCCGGCGAGTGCGCGGAGGCCTGAGCCATGGAGCAACCGACCCGATTCCAGACCCTGGCCAGCCACGCCATGGCCGCCTGCCTGGCCGTGATGGCGCTGGCCGTGTTCGTCAACGTGGTGTTGCGCTACGGCTTCGGCAGCGGCGTGGCCGCGAGCGAGGAGCTGTCCCGCCTGCTGTTCGTCTGGATGGTCTTCATCGGCGCCACGGCGGCTTATGCGCGTGGCGAGCACATGGCTTTCACGGCGCTGCTGCGGCCCCTGCGCCGGCACGCCCTCATGCCGGTGCTGGCCCGGCTGATCCACGCGCTGGTGGCGCTGGCCTGCGCCATGGTGGCCTGGGGTGCCTGGCAACAGGTGGTGGTGGGCCTGGGCAGCCACAGCGTGGTGATGAGCTATCCCGTCGCGTTGCTGCCGCTGCCGGCCTTCCTGAGCGCCACTGCCATGGGCCTGATGGCGCTGTTCAACCTGGCGCGCGGGCGACTGCCCGATTTCGGCCACGAGTCCGAGGTGGAGTGAGCGATGAGTCCCGAAGCACAAGCCTTCATCGTCTTCTGCCTGGGCATGGTGGTGTTCATGGGCATGGGCGTGCCCATGGCCTTCGCCCTGGTGCTCACCGGCGCCGGCATGGCCTGGACGCTCGATTTCTGGGACACCCAGCTGCTGGCGCAGAACTTGGTGGCCGGCGTGGACAGTTTCCCGCTGCTGGCGGTGCCCTTCTTCATCCTTGCGGGCGAACTCATGAACGCGGGCGGCATCAGCCGCCGCATCATCGAGATGGCGCGCGCCTGGGTCGGTCACATCCAGGGCGGCCTGGGGTTCGTCACCATAGGCGCGGCCATGCTGATGGCCAGCATGAGCGGCTCGGCCCTGGCCGACACGGCGGCGCTGGCCACCATCCTGCTGCCCATGATGAAGGCGCACGGTTATCCCATGGGCCGCTCGGCGGGCCTGATGGCGGCCGGCGGCATCATCGCGCCGATCATCCCGCCGTCCATGCCGCTGGTGATCTACGGCGTCACCACCAACACCTCGATCTCGCAGCTGTTCATCTCGGGCATCGTGCCCGGCGTCATCATGGGCCTGGGCCTGGTGATCGCCTGGAGCATCGAGTGCCGCCGCCTGACGGTCAAGCAGGATCCGCCCGTGCCCATGCGCGAACGCCTGCGTGCCACGGCCAAGGCCTTCTGGGCGTTGCTCATGCCCCTCATCATCATCGGCGGCATGAAGACGGGCGTGTTCACGCCCACCGAAGCGGCCGTGGTCGCGGCGTTCTACGCGCTCGTGGTCGCCATGCTGGTTCACCGCGAGCTGACCTTCGCCCAGCTGCACGGCGTGCTCGCCCGCGCGGCCAAGACCACCGCCATCGTCATGTTCCTGTGCGCTGGCGCGCAGGTGGCCAGCTACATGGTCACGCTGGCCGACCTGCCCAACGTGCTCACAGGCTGGCTCGGCGGTCTGGCCGAGAACCCCAAGCTGCTGATGCTGGTGATGATGCTGGTGCTGATCGTGATCGGCACCGCACTGGACCTCACGCCCACCATCCTGATCTTCGCGCCGGTGATGCTGCCGATCGCGGTCAAGGCCGGCATCGACCCGGTGTACTTCGGCCTGATGTTCGTGCTCAACGGCACCATCGGCCTGATCACGCCGCCGGTGGGCACGGTGCTCAACGTCGTGGCCGGCGTGGGCCGCATGCGCCTGGACGAGGTGATCCGCGGGGTCAATCCCTTCCTCGTCGTCTACCTCGGCATCCTGCTGCTGTTCGTCGCCTTCCCGCAGATCGTCACGGCCCCGGTGGCGTGGTTGCGCTGAGGGCCTTCTTTCCTTTCCCAACCCGGAGACAACCATGAAACTGATCCGTCGCACCGTTCTCGCCGCTGCCGCCGTGGCGGCCTTTGCCGCACCCTATGCCGCGCTGGCGCAGGACATCAAGCCCCGCCTGATCCGCTTCGGCTACGGCCTCAACGAGCAGTCCAACCAGGGCCGCGCGGTCAAGGTCTTTGCCGAGGAGGTGGAGAAAACCTCGGGCGGCAAGATGCGCGTGCGCGCCGTGGGTGCCGCCGCGCTGGGCTCGGACGTGCAGATGCAGCAGGCGCTGATCGGCGGCGCGCAGGAGATGATGGTGGGATCCACCGCCACGCTGGTGGGCATCACCAAGGAGATGGCGCTGTGGGACACGCCCTTCCTGATCGGCAATGCCAGGGAGGCCGACGCGCTGCTCGACGGCCCCATCGGCCAGAAGGTGATGGACAAGCTGCAGGAGAAGGGCCTGGTGGGCCTGGTCTACTGGGAGAACGGCTTTCGCAACCTGACCAACAACAAGCGCGCCGTGACCAAGGTGGAGGACATGGACGGCATCAAGCTGCGCGTGATGCAGAACAACGTGTTCCTCGAGAGTTTCAAGACGCTGGGCGCCAACGCCGTGCCGCTGCCGTTCTCGGAGCTGTTCACCGCGCTCGAGACCAAGACCGTGGATGGCCAGGAGAACCCCTACAACACCATCCTGTCGAGCAAGTTCTACGAGGTGCAGAAGTACCTGACCGTGACCAACCACGTCTACAGCCCGTGGATCGTGCTGGTGAGCAAGAAGTGGTGGGACGGCCTCTCCAAGGACGAGCAGAAGGTGCTGCTGGACGCCGCGAAGAAGAGCCGCGACTTCGAGCGCAAGGACACCCGCGACGAGGCCGCCAAGGCGCTGGCCGACCTCAAGGGCAAGGGCATGCAGGTCAACGAGCTCACCCCCGCCGAGGCCGCCCGCATGCGCGACCGCCTCACGCGGGTGAACGCCGGCATCGCCACCAGCGTGGGCATGGACCTCTGGAACGAGACCCAGGCCGAGCTGGGCCGCATCCGCGCGAAGAAGTGATGGCGCGGCCGGCCTGGCCGCAGGAGGTCAGGCCGGCTCTTTCACCATCACCTCGCCGCGCAGCGAGTGTGGAAGGGCCTGGGTGATGCGGACATCGACCATCTGGCCGATCAGTCGCGCAGGGCCCTTGAAGTTGACGACGCGGTTGCACTCGGTGCGGCCCATCAGCTCGCTGACATCCTTGCGCGAGGGGCCTTCCACCAGGATGCGCTGCACCGTGCCTTCACGGCTGGCGCTGATGCGGCGCACGTTGTCCTCAATGGTGGCCTGCAGGTGCTGCAGGCGCCTGAGCTTCACCTCGTGCGGCGTGTCGTCGCTCAGGTTGGCCGCCGGCGTGCCGGGGCGCGGGCTGAAGATGAAACTGAAGCTGGTGTCGTAGCCGACATCGGTGATGAGCTTCATCATCTTCTGGAAGTCTTCCTCCGTCTCGCCCGGGAAGCCGACGATGAAGTCGCTGCTCATGGCCAGTTCGGGCCGGATGGCGCGCAGCTTGCGGATGGTGCTCTTGTACTCCATCGCGGTATAGCCGCGTTTCATCGCCATCAGGATGCGGTCGGACCCGTGCTGCACCGGCAGGTGCAGGTGGCTCACCAGCTTGGGGATCTTCGCGTAGGCCTCGATCAGCCGGGGCGTGAACTCGTTGGGGTGGCTGGTGGTGTAGCGGATGCGCTCGATGCCGGGGATGTCGGCCACGTACTCCAGCAGCAGCGCGAAGTCGGCGATCTCTGCGGTTTCGCCCATCTTGCCGCGGTAGGCGTTCACGTTCTGGCCCAGCAGCGTCACTTCGCGCACGCCCTGGTCGGCCAGCCCGGCCACTTCCACCAGCACGTCCTCGAAGGGGCGGCTCACCTCCTCGCCGCGCGTGTAGGGCACCACGCAGTAGCTGCAGTACTTGCTGCAGCCTTCCATGATGGAGACGAAGGCACTGGCGCCCTCGACGCGCGCGGGCGGCAGGTGGTCGAACTTCTCGATCTCGGGGAAGCTGATGTCCACCTGGGGCCGCGCCTGTTCCTGACGGGCGTTCAGAAGCTCAGGCAGGCGGTGCAGGGTCTGCGGGCCGAACACCACGTCCACGAAGGGCGCGCGCCTGATGATGGCGTCGCCCTCCTGGCTGGCCACGCAGCCGCCGACGCCGATCAGCACTCCCTTCTTCTTGAGGTGCCTGACACGGCCGAGGTCGGAGAACACCTTTTCCTGCGCCTTCTCGCGCACCGAGCAGGTGTTGAACAGGATCAGGTCGGCTTCTTCGACGTCCTGCGTCTGCTCGTAGCCCTGGGCCGCGCCCAGCACGTCGGCCATCTTGTCCGAGTCGTACTCGTTCATCTGGCAGCCGAAGGTCTTGATGAAGACTTTCTTGCTCATGGTCTGGCCTCCCGTCGCCTCACTGCTCGGACGAGAAGCGGTAGTTGCGGATCACGCCTTCGTGGGCGCGCTCCAGCTTGGCTTCCTCGGGCGTCAGTATCCAGACCTCGTGCACCAGGCCGTTGAGCTCGCGCACGTAGTTCACCGTCAGCTGCTGGCCCAGCAGGGTGTTGGGCACCACGATCAGGTTCTGGGTGTTGCGGATGCGCGCGCCGGGCGACAGGCGTCCGGGCTCGCCGTTGAGGCGGATGTCGGGCACCTGCACGATTTCGAGCTGGCCGCGCAGGGCCTTTTCGGGGAACTGGCGCTGGGCCTGGGCGAGCGAGGGGACAAGCAGGGCGAGCGCGAGCGCGCATAGGCGCACGGGAGCACAGCGGTTCATGGTATCTGTCCAGAGGCTGTTGAAGACGTCGGCCGCGTTCATGGGCGCGCGGCCGGGCAAGGCCGTCATTTTACGACCGGGGCCGTTCCCTCAGCCGTTGGGGCGCGGTAGTAGAGCGGCTCCGCGCGCCGGGTGACCGGGCTGTCCCAGGCCCAGGTCACGCACTGGCCCAGGTGCGGCGGCGGCGGGCCGTTCTCCGCGCGCGGCCGGCCCTCGCGCAGGCGTTCGTGCTCGCGCCAGGGCCAGATGGTCTGGTAGGCGGCGGTGGCCATGTTGAACAGCAGTTCGCGCAGGTGGGTGCAGCCCGCCACGCCCCCCATGGCCTGGGCGATGGCCTTGCGCCAGCCGGGCCCCAGCGTGACGCCCACCAGGCCCTGCAGAGAGGGTTCGGCCTGCAAGCAGGTCCCGTAGGGCGTGTGGTCCATGCGTGCTTCGGCGGCCACGATGCGCATGTCGTCGTCCACCGTGAGCCGGGCCCACATGCCGTGCACGGGGGCGCCGGGTGGCATGTCGCCGCGTTCGGTCGACTGGAAGCCGTATGTGCGCGCGTCGAGCAGGTGTCCTTCGATGTCCCACAGCCCGTCCTCGCGCAGGTAGCCCTGGAATTCGGTGCGGCGCGTGTGCAGGTGTCGGCGGGGGGCGGGGGTGGACAGGGGCATGGCGGATCGGTACGACGGCGGAAAAGCTGCCTATTTTCCGGCATTGGTGACAACCGCGCTTGCAGGGGACCTGAAGTGCGTGCGTCCCGCGTCCATCCCGCGTGTCCTAGCGGCCCAGCCGGGGGGTATGGTCGTTCGCCAGGCGGAACACCGACACTGCCTGCACCAGATCGTCGGCCTGGCCCTTGAGGCTGGTGGCAGCGGCGGCCATCTGCTCCACCAGCGCGGCGTTCTGCTGGGTCACCTGGTCCATCTGGCTGATGGCTTCGCTGATTTGCTGCACGCCGGTGGTCTGTTCGCTGCTGGCGGCGCTGATCTCGCCCATCAGGTCGGTCACACGGCGGATGGCGGCGACCACCGACTCCATGGATGTGCCCGCCTGATCGGCCAGCGTGGTGCCGGCGTTGACGCGCTCGACGCTGCTGTCGATCAGGCGCTTGATGTCCTTGGCCGCCTCGGCGCTGCGCTGCGCCAGGCTGCGCACCTCGCCGGCCACCACCGCAAAACCGCGCCCCTGCTCACCGGCGCGCGCCGCCTCCACCGCCGCATTGAGCGCGAGGATGTTGGTCTGGAACGCGATGCCATCGATGACGCTGATGATCTGCGCGATCTGGTTGGAGCTCTGGTTGATGTCGCGCATGGTGCTCACCACCTGTTGCACCACTCCGCCGCCTTCGGAGGCCACGCGTGAGGCCTCCTGCGCCAGCTGGTTGGCCTGGCGCGCGTTGTCGTCGTTCTGGCGCACGGTGCTGCTGAGTTCTTCCATCGAGGCCGCCGTCTGCTCCAGCGCGCTGGCCTGGTTTTCGGTGCGCCCGGACAGATCGTGGTTGCCTTGCGAGATTTCACTGCTGGCCGTGGCCACGCTGTGCGAGCCCTGTCGCACCCGGTCCACCACGCCGCTGAGGCTTTGTTGCATGTGGTGCAGCCGCGCCATCAGGCTGGTGCTGTCGCCCTTTCGCAGCGGTATGTCGCTGGTGAGGTCGCCACCGGCCACCCGCTCGGCCAGGTCGGCCGCGTGGGCGGGTTCGCCGCCAATCGGGCGCAACACCAGGCGGTCGAGCGCAAAGGCCAGCACACCGGCCACCACCACCACGCTGAGCACGGCCAGCGCCAGTGCGGTCCATTGCAGGCGGCGCACGGCTTCAAGCAGCTTGCTCTCGGGCAACTCGGCGCGGAACGACCAGGGCGTTGTGGTCTCGCCCACCCGCAGCGGCACATAGATCTGGGTGACCGGGCCGAGTTCGTCGTCGTTCACGCTGATCTCTGTCGGTTGGCCCTTTTTCACGGCCTCACGCGCCTGGTCGAAGGCGCCGCCACTTTCCATGGGTTTGCCCACCCGATCGGCGCTGTGGTCGCCCACGAACAGGCCGGTGTTGGAAATCAGGCTGGCGTGGCCCACGTCCAGGATCTTGATGCCACCCACCAGCTGCTGCAGGTCGGCCAGTGCAAAGTCGATACCCGCCGTGCCGACAAACTTGCCGTCCACCACGATGGGCACGGTCATGGTGGTCAGCAGCGTGGGTTTGCCCGCCACCTCGTAGATGTAGGGTTCCATCAGGGTTTCCCTGCCGGTCTGTTTGGCCACCAGGTAGTAGTCGCCGGCGCCGGGTTTGTCGTAGTCGACCAGCACCTCGGTCTGCAGCGTGCCGCTGCCCCGGTTCCAGTAGGGCATGAAGCGGCCGGTGGCGTCGTGCACCGGGGTGTTGGCAAATTCGCTGTCGCGCCCGTCGAAGCCGTTGGGTTCCCAGCCGCTCCAGACCGCCAGCAGGCGTGGGTTGCCGGCCAGCGTACCGCGCAGGATGTCGTTGGCGGCGGCGCGGTCGGCCTTGCCTTTGGCCTTGAGTTCGGCCAGCGAATGGGCCAGCACCCGAGACACCACCATGCCTTCTTCAAGCCGGGCGCGGATGTCGCTGGCCTGGCGCGCGGCGAGCTGTTCGGCGTACAGCAGCGTGGTGCGCCGCTGTTCGCTGGCGGCCTGGCTGGTCACCACCGATACGGTGATGGCAAACCCTGCGAGAACGATGCCCGTCACCCACAGCAGCAGCTGCGCGCGAAGGCTCACGGATCTGTGATTCATGCTGGGCCCCTCCTCTGTGTCCGGTTGGTCGGTGCCTGCGCCGGGCGCACCGCCTTGACAGGCGAACGGTATTTAGCCAGACAAAAGGGCGTTGGAAAAGGGTGTCCTGCCCGCAGGGTGGGGCTTGTGCACAAGGGCACTGGCGGTTACCCTGGGCCGGACCGGCGCGGCTGGCAAGGAGTGAATCATGACCGTGCGCTACACCTACGTGCCCGAGGGCCTGCCCGAGAACCGCATGCGGATGTACCCGACCAAGGTCATCAACGTCATCGGCGGGCCCGGCAGCAACAAGTCGTTGTATTCGTCGGCCATCGTTCTCAACCTGCACCTGCGCCACAAGTCGGTGGAGACCATCCCCGACTACGCCAAGTCGCTGGTCTGGCAAAAAGACTTCGAGGCCCTGCGCAACCAGTACCTGATCGCCCAGCAGCAGCACCGCATGCTCAGCGTCCTCGACGGGCAGGTGCAGTACCTCGTGACGGAATGCTCGCTGCCGCAGCTGCTCTATTACAACGAGTCCTACGCGGACAACATCTGCGACGTGGCCAAGACGCGCAAGCAGATACTGGCCTGGTACAAGGAATTCGACAACATCAACGTGCTGGTGCAGCGCGACCCGGATCGACCCTATGTGCATTCCGGCCGCCTGCAGGACGAGGAGCAGGCCCGGCAGGTGGACGTCGGATTGCGCGGCTGTCTGCAGCGCGAGGGGCTGAAGTTCACCGCGTTGCCGCCGTCGCCCTCCGCCCTTGAGGCCTTTGCCAACACCTTGCCCTGAGGCCCCCAGAGGCGACAGTTTTGGCATTTTCGCGGTCGGCGGTCACAATGGCGGCCGCCATGTCCCACGCCCCAACGCCTGACACCACGCCCGAGGTCCATTGGGTGGTTCGCATGAACCGCCGCAACCGGACGCTCTCGTTCGCCGTGCTGTGCCTGCTGGTGGGCCTGCACATCGCGCCCTGGCAGCCGGCTCCCTGGGCGTGGGCGTTGCTGGGGCTGCAGTTCCTGGTCTATCCGCACGCGGTCTACCGGCGCGCGCTGCGCTCGCGCGACCAGCTGGCCGCCGAGTT
>CAMLQP010000080.1 GCA_946482115.1 uncultured Comamonadaceae bacterium | reverse complement strand
GCCCGGCCAGGAAGGCGCGCGAGCGGCCACGCACCATGATGACCACGTCGCTCAGCCCCGGCATGTAGGCCCCGCCAGCCGTGCCCGAGCCGTGCTGCACCGTGATGACCGGAATGCCGGCAGCCGACAGGCGCGCCAGGTTTCGGAACAGGCTGCCGCCGTGCACGAAGCCCTCCACGCGGTACTTCATGAGGTTGGCGCCGGCGCTTTCCACCAGATGCACGAAGGGCAGCCTGTTCTGCAGCGCGATCTCCTGCACCCGCAGGATTTTCTCCAGCCCGCCGGCCTGTATGGCGCCGGCGTCTATGCCCGAATCGCTGGCCACCACCATGCAGCGCACGCCGCTGATGAAGCCTATGCCCGCCAGCATGCCGCCGCCCGGCACGGACTTCTCGGGGTCCTTGCTGTCCTGCAGAAAGCCAGCCAGCGCGCACAGCGGCAACCAGGGCGCGCCGGCGTCCAGCAGCAGGGCCACGCGCTGGCGCGGCAGCAGCTGACCGCGCTTCTCGAACACTGGCAGCGATTTCGCCGAAGCGGTGGCCGCACGATCCTCCAGCGCGTGCCACTGCGCGATGCGCGCGAGCTGCGCGGCGCGGCGCTGCCGCGCCAGCTCACTGTCCGGGTTCCACTGGCTCTGGAAAATCATGCGAACACCTTGGGAATGACGTAGCGGTGGAAGCCGTCGAAAGGCTTGACGGCGTCCCGGCCCTGCACCTCGGCCGGCGCCGCGATCTCGCCCCAGCCCATGCGGACCTGCGGCCGCGCACCATCGATGCGAAGCACGGTGCCGCTGATGAAGCTGGCCGCCGGGCTCAGCAGGAAGACGATGCCCGCCGCCGTCTCGGCCTCGTTGCCGAAGCGGCCCAGCGGCACGGTCTCGCGCATCTCGCGCAGCATGGGGCCGGCCTCGGGCGGGTAGTGGTCCATGCCGTTGGAAGCGATATAGCCCGGCGCCACGGCGTTCACGCGCACGCCGCTCTGCGCCCACTCCAGCGCGGCCGTCTCGGTGAAGCTGACCATGCCCAGGCGCGCCGCGCCGCTGTGGCCCATGCCGGGCATGGAGCCCCACATGTCTGCCACGATGTTGACGATGGCCCCGCCATGGGCTTGCATGCTCTGCAGATAACACTCGCGCGCCACCAGGAAGCCGCCCGTGAGGTTGGTGTCCAGCACCGCCTGCCAGCCCTTGGCGCTGATCTTCTCCAGCGGCGTGATGTACTGGCCACCCGCGTTGTTCACCAGGCCGTCTGTGCGCCCGCGCGCGGCCACGATGTCAGCCACCATGACCTTCACCGCCTCTTCGTTGCGGATGTCGCAGCTGTGCCAGGTGACCTGGCCGCCGTCCTCGGCGATTTCGGCCGCGGTGGCGGTGAGCTTGTCGGTGTTGCGGCCCACCAGCACCACGTGGGCACCCAGAGCGGCCAGCTCGTGGGCGGTGCAGCGGCCTATGCCCGAGCCGCCGCCGGTGACGACCACGGTGCGGCCCGCGAACAGGCCAGGGACAAAAACGGATCGGTAGCTCATGGGGCTTCCTGGAGAAAAAGTTGCAAGGCCGCCTCGGTCAGGTCGTCCAGCGAGGCACGGCGTTTCGGATCGAACCACTGCGCGCTCCAGTTGAGCGCGCCGAACATCAGCAGCCGCGCCAGTCCCGGGTCGCCGCGCAGGTGGCCGCTCGCGTGCAGTTCGGCCAGCAGCGCGCCCCACGCGGCCTCATAGCGGTTCTTCAGCTCCACCACGGCCTCGCGCTGCGCGGCGTTGAGCGAACGCCACTCGTAAAGCATTACGGGGATGAAGTCGCTGTCCGGGCCCAGCAGCACGTCCAGGTGGCTGCGCACCAGCGCGCGAAAGCGGGCGACGGCCGGTGCCCGGTCCAGGCCCGGGCGCTGCAGCACGGCGTCCTGCCGCGCCAGCGCCGAGCGCATGCCCTCCTCCATCACCGCCGCAAGCAGCGCTTCCTTGTTGTCGAAGTGGTAGAACGGCGAACCCGAGCGCATGCCCACGGCAGCCGCTATGTCGCGCGTGCTGGTGGCCGCGAAGCCCTGCTGGCGGAACAGCCGCGCGGCGGCGCGGATCAGCTCCTGCCGCCGGTTGCCGTCATCGCGCGCGTCGGCCGGTTTGCGCGGGCGACCGCGCGGGCGGCGCGGCTCGGTGGACACATCGTCAGAGGGTTCTGGAGCTTGCATGGCGTGCTACCTTAACAGTGCGCGGTATTTTTAGCAAGCAAATGCTTTGTATAAATCGGACCCACCCATCACGACCTGGCTGGCTGGTGCGCACATGTCGCACTGGAACCCGGGGCCATTGGGCCGGGCGCCGGGGCTGCGGGCTCCCGCAGGGTAGGATGCGGCCCAATCACGCTTGCTGCCACAAAGACCCATGTCTGCCTTCCGGATCGATCTGCCCGCCGTGCCGGCCCTGACAGGACGGGGCATGCCCGTGCCCGGACCCTGGCCGCACCAGCCGGTCGCACATCCTCCCGCCCGGCGATAACCCTTCACCCTTTGCGCAACCATGAATCGCCGGGCCACCGCCCAGCGCGATCGTGGCCACCGGCTTCCGTCGGAAAGCCAGGCCCCATGGAAGCGTCACATGACACCGAACGGTTACAGCGGGTTCCCCCCGCACGCAGCACCTCCGCCTGACAACACCCGCCTCCGCGCCGACCCGGCGACCCCGGACGACATGGACCTCACCCGGCACTTCATCCGGGCCAAGAACCCGTGTGCGGACGGCTACCGCTGGTTCGTGCGCCACTACGAGGGCAGCCACGGCTACCAGGACGTGCTGGACGCGCTGGTCGGCGCAGGCCGCGTGAATGACGCCTGCTGGCTGCTGGACCAGTTCGGCCCGACCAGCGCGGTGCTCGCGGTGGACGCGCTGGAGGCTGACGACATCGTTTTCGCCGGCACCCTGCAGGTGCGTGGCCCCATCGACGTCGGCGGCGTGCTGCGCGCCGGGCGAGCCATCCGGTCCGGCGGCGGCGTCCGCGCGGGCTCCTCCATCACGACGGGTGAGGACTTGCGCGCCAGGGCTGCGGTGCAGTGCCAGGGAGCGCTGCGGACGGGTGGCGACGCCTGGATCGGCGGCCGCCTGGATGTCGGCGGCACCATCCACATCCGTGGCCACCTGAAAGTGGCGGACGACGTGGCTGGCGGCGACGCCCTGCGCCTGGACGGCAACGGCGCGGCCGGCCAGGGAATCGTGGTGCAAGGCGCCATAGCCTGCGCGCTGGAGCTGCGCGCGGGCGGTGGCATCACCGCGACCGCGGACATCCGCGCGGGTCGCGGCATCCGCAGTGGCGCTCACATCGAGGCCGGCATGCATCTGGAGGCCGGATGGGGCATGCGTTGTGAAGGCGACATCCGTGCGCGCGGAGCGATCCGTGCTGGCGAGAGCCTGATGGCCCGGGGCGAGATCCGCGCCGGCCCGGGCTACGGCGTATTCGCCGGCCTGTGCGTGCAGCGCGACACCTGGGACATCAGTGCCCGCGTGAACGCCAGCGCCCGGCCCGACGCGCTGATGAGCGGCTGGTGGGCCGGGGAGGGCTGGGCATGAGTACGCTGTCCGCCGCCACCTGGCCCGGCTTCGGCCTGCGGCTGCCGCGCTGGCTGCAACCCTGGCAGGAGTTGCGCGTGGACGTCGACCTGCAAGCCGACGCCCTGGAGCAGGAGCTCGAGACGCTGTACGCCCGCCTGCATGCGCCCGGCGACCCGATGCACGGCGCCCTGCGCGTGCCCACCAGCTGGCCCCATCTGGTGCTGCGCTGCCGCGAAGCCGACGGGGAGTTCTATGTCTACGTGGAAGACACCGCGCGCCGGCGGCTTGCGGGCTTCACGGTGTTCAACCGCCTGATCGAGGTGTCCCGGCGGGCCGACCGGGTGCTGCGCGCGCCGCACTCGAAGTACGCCATGCCCTACCGCCGCCAAGGCATAGCCACGGTGGTCTACGGCTGGGCGCTACAGGCCGGCTGGTGCCTGATCACCGGCGCCCGGCAATCGGCTGGCGCCCATGCGCTGTGGCATGCGCTGGCGGGCCATTGGCCGCTGATCTTCGTCGACCTGCGGAACAAGGCCTTGCGCCGCCTCGACGCACGCACTGGCCGAGAGCGGCTGGAGGATTTCCACACCCGCATGATCCTGCTGGGTCGGGACTGGCTGCCGGATGGGCTGGCGGCAGCCTGTGACATGGTTCAGCCGGACGGCACACCGATCGTCCGTGCGACGGCTTCCGCCTGCCCCGCGATGGTCCGCAAAAGCCCCCCGGGCTGCCGCACGTCGTAGCCCACGAACCACAGCCCCTCGCACGGCCCCTTGCCGCGCATCCCTGGCGGCATGCCGCGTTCATCCAGCGGCAGCGGCGTGTCGGGGAAGAAGTCCTGCAGCGCGGCATCGTAGCCGGTGGCCAGCAGCACGGCATCGAACGCGGCCTCGCGGCCGTCGGTGAAGCGCACGCTCCCGGGTGCGAGCGTGTCGATGCCGGGGTAGACCCAGATGCGGCCGTCGCGTATGGCGGCCACGGTGCCGATGTCGATCACGGGGGTCTTGCCGTCCTCGCGCAATTGCCGCAGCGGCGAACCTTCGGGCGTGCGCAGGCCGAGGTGGCCGAGATCGCCCACGGTGAGGTCGCGCAGCCAGATCGCGAGCCGGTCGCCCAACGCCGGCGGCAGGCGCGAGAGCATGAGGCTGGACAGCTGCGTGGGCCGGCCCAGCACGTCGCGCTTCACGATGTTGACTGGCGAGCGCACGCTGAGGGCCACGCGCACGCCCTGTTCCGCCAGATCCAGCGCGATCTCGGCGCCGGTGTTGCCCATGCCCACCACCAGCACGCGCTGGCCGGCGAACGGCGTGGCATCGCGGTAGTCGCGGCTGTGGATGATTCGGCCACCGAAGGTTTCGCGCCCGGGCAGCCCGGGTTCGCGCGGGCGGCGGTTGGCACCGCAGGCCAGCACCACATGGCGGGCGACGAAGTCCGCGCCACCGGCAGCATGCACCCGCCACCCCTCACCGGCGCGTTCGTCCGCAGGCGTGATGCGCATCACGGTCTGCCCGTACAGCGGCTCAATGCCGTGGTGTCGCGCGTACGCCTCCAGATAGTCCACCACGCCCTGGCGCGGCACATAGCGCGGTGCGCTGTCGGGAAACGGCAGGCCGGGCAGCGCGGAATGGGTCTTGACGGTGTGCAGGTGCAGGCGCGCATAGTGGTGACGCCAGGCATGGCCGGGCGCACCGGCCTGCTCCAGCACCACCGGAGCGAGACCCCGCATCCTCAGGCAGGCGGCGCTGGCCAGGCCGGCCGGGCCGGCGCCGATGATCACGATCCGGGGTGTGGACGCAGTTCCAGTGTTTGGGGTGGGCATGTAGCGGACGGGCGATGGACGCCGCAAGATATCAGGGCCTGAAGCAGGCACGCAATGCCTGCATGGCGGGCGAGTCCCACTGGGTCTCGCGCGCGGCAAACACGATGTCCACCGGAGGCCCGGGCCAGGGCGCGTCGAGCTTGCCGACGGGCAGGCTGGAGATGCCGCTGCGCACCGCCGATTCGGGCACCACGGTCACGAGTTCGGCCTGGGCGACGATGCCCAGCGACGCGTGGAACGATCCGGAGGTGACGAGGGGAACCGGCAGGACCACGCCCGCCTGGGCCAGCCACTCGTTCAGGCCATAGACCGCCTGGGCTTCCCCGGGCGGGAGCACCCAGTCGCTGGCGGCCAGGCGCTGCTGCCAGAGCCGGACGCTGCGCCGTGGCGGTGGATCACGCCTCAGCGGGTGCGCGTCGTTCGCCACCAGGATGAGCCGCTCCCGCCCCACCATTTCATGGCGCAACCCCTGCAGGGCCGGCAAGGGCACCGGCAGCCGGCCCACCAGGGCATCGAGCTCGCCCTGCGCCAGCTGGCGCCACAGGCTGGCCACGCCGGTCTCCGACAGCGTCAGCCGCGCCTGCGGCAGGCGCTCGCGCAGGCGCCGGATGGCCGGCGGCAGCAGCCGCAACGCGGCAATGGGCGTGGCCCCCAGGCGCAGCAGGGGCCGGTCGTGCGAATGGGCCGCCTGACGGGCCTGTTCAACTTCCTGCCGGGCACAGCGCAGGCGCTCGAGCGCAGCCACCCCGGCCGGCGTGAGGCCGACGCCGCGCCGCCCCCGCCGGACCAGCGCCACGCCGAACGCGGCCTCCAGCCCGTGAAGCATCTGCGTGACCGCGGGCTGGGTGACGTGCAGCACCTGCGCCACCTGGCGCAAGGTGCCCAGCCGTTCGACCTGCTCCAGCAGCATCAGGTCCCGGAGTCTGAGGTGGTCCAGTGCATCGCTCATGTGACTACATGAATGCTTATCGAATTCAAACAAATTTTGAATTTATCTTAATTCTGTTTCCACCTACAGTCCACCCAACAACAGGAGACAACCATGTGGAACCGACGTCAATGCCTGCGTGCCGCCCTGGCCGCCCCGGTCCTCGCCCATACCGCCCTGCACGCCCAGTCGCCCGCCGTCGCTCGGCTGCTGATCGGTGCGCCCGCCGGCGGCGCCGGCGACACCTTCCTTCGCAAGGTGGCAGACAAGATGCGGGGTGGCTACGCGACCAGCGTGATTGTCGAGAACAGGCCCGGGGCTGCCGGCCAGATCGCGCTGATGGCGACGCGGGATGCCGCGCCCGACGGTGCCACCATGCTGATGACCCCGTCCACCTTCTTTTCGGTCTACCCGCACACCTACAGCAAGCTCCCCTACGAGACGGACCGCGACTTCACTCCGGTGTCGCTGATGGCCCACACCAACTTCGCCCTGGCGGTCGGTCCGCTGGTGCCCGATTCGGTGCGCAACCTGCGTGACTTCATGGAATGGGCCCGCGCCAACCCGGACAAGGCCACCTACGGATCGCCGGCGGCCGGCGCGATCCCGCACCTGATCGTGGCGGCGGCCGCCAAGCAGTTCAACGCGCCGTTGCGCCACGTGCCTTACCGGGGCTCCGTGCCCGGCCTGCAGGACATGCGCGGCGGCCAGATCGCGGCCATGTCGTCGCCCATAGGCGCGGTCACGCCGCACATGGTGCCCGGCGGGGCGCGCGTGCTCGCGGTCACCGGCAACGGCCGCAGCCCGCTGCTGCCCGACGTGCCGACCTACCGCGAACAGGGCCTGCCGCTGATCGGGCGCGAATGGTTCGGCATGTTCCTGCCCGCCAAGGTGCCTTCCGCCGTGGCCACGCGCGCGGCCGCCTACCTCAAGCTGGCGCTCCAGCAGCCAGACCTGGTGGCCGACGCCGCCAGGCTGGGGATGGAGGTCGCCTCGTCCACGCCCCAGGACCTGCGCGACATGATCCGGGCCGACAGCGACGAGTGGAAGGTGTGGGTCAAGAAGATCGGTTTCACCGCGGAGTCCTGATGCGCCAACCGGATTTCCCTGTCGACCCCGAAGCGACGCCTGAACAGGAACACGCCACCTACCGCGACCTCCGGGCGCGCTGCCCGGTGGCCTACAGCGACGGCCTGGGCGGCTTCTGGGCCCTGACGCGCCACGCCGACGTGGCGCGCGTGGCCGCCAGCCACGCCGAATTCACGACCACGGTGCAGAACGTGGTGCCGCGCGTGGCCTTCACCGGCCGGCGCCCGCCCCTGCACCTGGACCCCCCCGAGCAAACCCCCTACCGGGCGGCCCTGAACCCGCTGCTGGGTGCCGAGCGCATGGAGGCCCTGGAGCCCATGGTCCGCCAGATCGTGCGCGAGGAGCTGGAACCCCTGCTGCGCCGGGGCGGCGGGGATCTGTGCGGGGACTTCTCCGCCCGGTTCCCGGTGCGCGTGTTCGGACAATGGATGAACCTGGACGACGACCTGCGCGACCAGCTCATGTCGGCCGGACCGGCCTTCATCCGCGCCGTGCAGTCGGCCGATGCCGATGCCATGAAGGACACCAGCCTCCATCTGTACGACATGGCGCGCGAGCTGATCCGCCGGCGCCGCGCCGCGCCGCTGCCCGTTGAACAGGATCCGGTCAGCGCACTGCTGGGAGTGCGCGAGCCGGCGCCGCTGCCCGACGACATGGTGATCGGCACCGTGCGCCAGGTGCTGGTGGTGGGCATCGTTGCGCCCATGGTGCTGATCGGCAGCGTGGGCCAGCACCTGGCGGGCGACCCGGACTTGCACCAGGCGCTGCGCGAGCGCCCAGAAGACCTGCCCGCCGCGGTGGAAGAGTTCCTGCGCCTGTACACACCCTACCGGGGTTTTGCGCGGACGCCGGTGACCGACACGGTGATCGGCGGCTGCCCGGTGAAACGCGGGGAGGCCGTGGCGCTCACCTACGCCAGCGCCAACCGCGATGAAGCCGTGTTCCCCGAACCGGACCGCTTCATCCTGCGCCGGCCCAACATCGGCGACCACCTGGCCTTCGGCCGGGGACCCCACTACTGCGCTGGCGCCCACCTGGGCCGGCTGCAGCTGCGCGTGGCCCTGGAGGCACTGGTGACCTCCACCACGCGCATCACCCTGGCGGGCACGCCGCGCTACTGCCCCTACCCGGAGATCGGCCCCTACCAGCTGCCGGTCACGCTGCACTGAGCGTCGGGTGGTCAGTCCGCCCGGACGACGCGGTTGCGCCCGGCCTGTTTGGCAGCGTAGAGGGCGTCGTCGGCGCGCCGGTACAGGGCCTCGGGCGTGTCGCCCGCGCGGAAAGTGGCCACGCCGCCGCTCACGCTCATGTGCGGCAGGTCGGGGTGGTCCGGGTGCGGGATAGCGAGCGCCTCCACCGCCTGGCGCACAGCCTCGGCCCAGGCCTGGGCGTCGTCCGCGCCGGCATCTTCGAGCAGCACGCCGAATTCCTCGCCACCGATGCGCGCCGGCATGTCCAGCTCCCGCCGCGTGGTGGTGCGCAGGCAGGTGGCGATGGCCTTGAGGGCCTCGTCACCGGCGGGATGGCCCAGCGCGTCGTTGTAGCGCTTGAAATGGTCCACGTCGAACACGACCAGTGAAGCGATGCCGCCGTGGCGCGTCTGCCGCGCGAGCAGGTGCTGCAGGCGCTGGTCGAAGGCGCGGCGGTTGGGCAGGTCGGTCAGGGCATCGGTGGTGGAGAGATCGCGCAGTTCGCCCATCTGGCGGCGCACCACGTCCAGCAGCTGGTTGAAGAACCCCGCCAGATCGCCGATCTCGTCGCGTCCGCTCTGGGTCACGGAGCCGTGCCACTGGCCCTCGGCCATCACGGTGGCGAGTTCGCGGCGCAAGCGCGCCAGCCGCTTGACGACCAGCTGGTCCAGCAGCAGCACCAGCAGCACGCCCGACAGGACGACCAGCGCCACCATCAGGCGCCGGGCGGCGGCCAGGCGTTCGTTGGCCGCCGTCATGTCGCGGCGGGGGGACTCCACGCGCAGCTCGCCCACCGGCAGGCCCAGCAGGTTGTGGGCGGTGGTCCGCATCACCAGCCGGTCGCCCTGGCGCTCGATGGCGGGCTCGGCCTCGGCGAACAGCTGTCCCGGACGCACGGGACGGGCATCCAGGCCGCTGGTGGCAATGCCCAGGTGGAGCGTCTGCCCGGTCTGCCGGCCCAGGCGCACCAGCATGTCGGGGTCGATCCAGCGGCCGACGACCACCAGGCCCACGAAGTCGCCACTGCCGTCACTGTGCCGCAGCGCCGTGTGGCATAGCAGCGACAGCTGCATGCCGGCCCGGATGAAGCCGCAGTGGGGTTCGGGGCCCGCGCTCTCGAAGTAGGACTGGTAGCGGGCCAGCTGGGCCCCGAGTTCGTGGGCGATGGGGCTGGTGCCGTCACCTCGCGGCACTTCCACCTGCTCGGTGATGCGGCCGTTCGCATCGGTCAGCAGCAGCCAGTCGATCTGCGCGACGGCCAGCGCTGCCGGGGTCAGCTCGGTCTGGCGGAATTCGGGATCGGGCTGCACGGCATGGTCGTACAGCGCCGACCAGTTGGACCAGGACCGCATCACGCCGCTGATGTTCTGCGCCTGACCGTCCATGGCGGCACGCACGCGCTGGAAATCCCCCTCGGCCTCGGTCTGCTCAAGCACCAGCAGGTGGCGTTCGGTGTCGCGCTGCAGCACCCACTGCGCCAGCGCAGCGAGCAGAGCCAGGGGCAGCAGCAGCAGGAAAACGATGCGCAGTCTCAGGCCGATGGTGGGCACGAGCGGACTCCGGCGGCTTGTTGTAGCTGTTCTGCCTGCCAGCGTAGCGGCATTCCCCGCGGCCCGCAATGCGGCCGTCGCGGACCGTTTCAGCCGTGTTGCTGCGAGGCGTCGGCGCGCGCGAGCAGCAGGGCCTTTTCGCGCGCGTTGCCGGCCAGCGCGGCGGCGCGCAGCCAGGCGGCGCGCGCGTCGGCGTGCCGACCCAGCTTCTGCAGCAGATCGGCCTGCACGCTGGGCAGCCACTGGTAGCGCGCCAGCGCCGGGTGCCCCGCCAGCGCCTCCACGATGGCCAGGCCCGCCGCCGGCCCCTGCGCCTGCGCCACCGCGACGGCGCGGTTGAGCTCCACCACGGGCGAGGGCATCACGCGGGCCAGCTCGCTGTAGAGCGCGGCGATGCGCGGCCAGTCGGTTTCATCGGTGCGCAGGGCGCGCGCATGGCACGCGGCGATGGCGGCCTGCAGGTGGTAGGGGCCGGGTGCGGGCGCGAGCGCGTCGGCACGCGCCAGCGCGTCCAGGCCGCGGCGGATCAGCAGGCGGTCCCAGCGGGCGCGGTCCTGGTCGGCCAGCAGCACCGGCTCGCCCGCCGCATCGGTGCGGGCGGCGGTGCGCGAGGCCTGCAGCTCCATCAGCGCCAGCAGGCCCAGCACCTCGGGTTCGCCGGGCGCGAGCTCCACCAGCATGCGGCCCAGGCGCAGGGCCTCGTCGCAGAGGGCGGGGCGCATCCAGTCGCCGCCGCTGGTGGCGGTGTAGCCTTCGTTGAACA
>CAMLQP010000079.1 GCA_946482115.1 uncultured Comamonadaceae bacterium | reverse complement strand
GGTCGAAGCGCATCTGGTGGCCGAACACGCTGCGCGTGCCGGTGCCGGTGCGGTCCGCCTTGAACACCCCGTGCGTGTACACGTGGCGCATGAAATCTTCGTACTGGGAGCGGATGGGGCGGGTCATGGCGGGATTTTATGCGGGGCCGCCGTCCGTCGCCTGAGCGGCCCGGCACCGGACGATCCGCTAAGCTGGGCGGCTCGCTCTACCGAGGAGATGACATGAACGCCTTCAATGTGGTTCGTTTTCGCGTCAAACCCGGCCATGAACAGGCTTTTGTGGACGCTCACCGCAACGCCCGGCTCGAGGCGCGGGGTTTTGTCCGCGGCGCGCTGGTGGATACCGGCAACCGGAGTTACTGCTTCATCGGCGAGTGGTCGTCCTACGACGACATCGCGGCCGCCCGGCCGGCCATGATCGGGCTGCTGGACACCTTCCGCCAGGATCTGGAGGACCTGGGCAACGGCCTCGGGCTGACCGATCCGGTGTCCGGCACCAGCGTGGTGGACCTGCAGCTCTGAGCGGACCTCAGGCCAGCACCGCCCCGAAGCCCGGTATCCCCGCCGGCAGTTCCAGCAGGTCCAGCATCTGGCGCGCGGTGCAGGCCGCCGTCGACGTGACGGGCAGGCCCAGCCGGTCCTGCGCGATCTGCAGCGCCGGCAGCGAGGGCATCTGCACGCAGGCCGACAGCACCACCACGTCGGCGTTGGCGGTGTTCAGGCGCTTGACGTCGTCCAGCAGCTGCATCGGGTCGCGCCGGCCCACTTCCAGGTTGTCCGGGATCTCGAAGCACAGGCTGTCCAGCACCTCGATGCCCTCGGCTTCGATGTAGGCCACCACCTTGTCGGTCAGCGGCCGCATGTAGGGCGCCATCAGCGCGATCTTCTTCGCCCCCAGCTTGTGCAGGCCATGGATCAGCGCGCCGGCCGAGGTCATCACGCGGCTGGTGGCGCCGTTCTCGGCCACGATGCGGGCGAAGTCGGCTTCCACCTGGCGGTGGTAGCCCAGGCCCTGGGCCATGATGGCCACCAGGCAGGCCGTGCTCATCACGTCCACGCGGGCGTCGGCCAGCTCGGCCGCGCAGCGCAGGCCCTGCTGGTTCATCGCTGCCAGTTCCTCCGGCGTGACCTTGTGCATGCGCATGCGCGAGCCGTGGAAGGTGAAGCGTTCGGGGTGGATGGCCTCGCGGGCGCGCAGGATCGCGGGGATCTCGGTCTCCATCGTGGTGTTGGAGCTGGGCACGATCTGGCCGATGCGGATGGGGCGGGTCATGGGGAGGTGGTCGGGGAGGGCTCGTGCTGGTGCGCGCGCAGCGCCGCCAGCATGGCGGGGGGGATGGGGGCGCGCTCGCGCACGCCGCGGCGGATGCAGATGGGCGAGAAGCGGCCGCTGAAAACGCGCCGGCCGCCCTCCTGGGTGGCTTCCACATGCAGGTCGTAGCTGTGGTCCCGGATGGCGCCCACATGGCAGCGCATCTGGAACACGTCCTCGGGCCACAGGGCGCCGTGGAAGGTGAGGTCCAGCCCCTTGCAGGGCGTGTCCACCTCCAGCGACTGCAGCCAGCGCCCGTAGTGGCCCTGACCCAGCACGTCGAAGAAGTAGCCCACGGCGACCAGCAGGTATTCGCTGAACTTGCCGGTGTAGACCACGCCGGCCGGGTCGCAGTCGGCCCAGCGCACGCGCTTGTGCACCACCAGCGGCGCGCTCGAGAGCAGGGCCTCGTAGGCGTCGGTGGGCAGGGTCATGTGGGCTGCGCGGCCGAGGCCGGTTCCGCCGCTTTCGACAGCAGCCCGGCCTGCCGCCACTGCGCCACCAGTTCCGGGTAACTTTCGGCCAGCCGGGCCTCGGACATCCGGCCGGTGCGCGTCATGAAGGCGTGCACGAAGGCCAGCGGCGTGTAGCGCCGCATCCAGTCGCCGATGTGCTCGTACCACAGGTAGGACTTGCGCGAGGCCGTGAGCAGCTTGGCCTTCTCGGGGCCGTGGCGGGTGGCGAACTGCTGCAGGCGTTCCAGCGGCGTGGGTTCGGGCTTGCCGGGTGCCGCCGGCTCCGTCAGCGCCTTGGCCAGCGCGATGGCGTCCTCCATGGCGATGCGGGTGCCCGAGCCGATGGAGAAGTGCGCGATGGTCTGCGCGTCCCCGATCAGCACATGCTTGCCATGCGTCCAGCGGCGCGTCTGCACCACGGGGAACTGGCGCCAGTTGGAGTTGTTGGAGACCAGCGGCGAGCCATCCAGCTCGGGCGCGAAGACGCGCTCGAACAGGGCCTGGCGCTGTTCGTTGCTCATGGCCTCCATGCCGAAGCGTTGCCAGGTGGCATGGTCGCATTCGGCCACGAAGGTGCTGCCCGTGGCGCAGTAGGGGTAGTAGTGGGCGATGAAGCTGCCACCCTCGAAGTCGCGGAACACCAGCGCGGTCTTCTCGAACACGCGCGGCGTGCCGTACCAGGCGAAGTGGTTGGTCAGCGACGAGCGGGTGGTGCCGAAGTCCTCCTCGAAGGCGGCGCGCACCACCGAGTTGGCGCCGTCGGCGCCCACCACCACGTCCGCGTCACCCAGGCCCAGCGCGGCCAGGCCGTCAGGGTGGTCCACGCGCTGGCCGAAGCGGATGCTCACGCCGGAGCGCCGCGCGATGGCCTGCAGCTCGTGCAGCAGGTCGATGCGCGCAATGGCGCCGCCCTTGGCCGGGTGGTGCAGGTCGATGGACTGCTCCTGCACCTTGATGGTCTGCACGCCGTTGAAGGTCATGCGGGCGATGAGCCGTTCGTAGACCTCGGGGTCCGCCGCCTGGATGCGGTTGAGCCCCGAGTCGGCCAGCACCACGCCGAAGCCGAAGGTGGCGTCGGCGCTGTTCTGCTCCACCACGTCCACCTGCCAGTCGGGCTGGCGGCGCTTGAGCAGGATGGCCAGATACAGCCCCGAGGGGCCGCCGCCAAGGATGGCGATCTTCATGATGCGGCCTCTGCGATGACGAGCTCGTCGTTGTCGAAACGGCCGATGGCGCCCACCAGGCCGCCGGTCAGGGCGCCATGCCACACGGCGGGCTTGAAGCCCAGCTCCTTGCGCCGGAAGGTGAGCGGCGTGTCGCTTTTCAGCCGCCAGTAGCCCAGGCGCGGGCCATCCACCCGGCAGCCGGGCAGGGCGCGCGCGGCCTCCACCAGGGGGTGGAACTCGGGCACGTCGAGCACGAAGACTTCGGGCATGGTCATGCTCCCTCCAGTTCGAAGGCCCGGGACAGCGCCGCGCCCTTGGCCGCCCACACCTGGTCGATGGCGGTGAAGGGCTGGCCATCGCGCGCCTCTTCCAGCGCCATGGCGGCTTCCAGGGTGCGCTGGGCGTCCTGGCGGTCGGTGGCCTCGAAGGGGCGCACCTGCCAGGTGACTTCCAGCCCGTAGCCGTTGGGGTCGTCGAAGTAGATGGACTCGATGACCTCGTGGCGGATCTGGTACTTCAGCGGGATGCCGGCGGCCTCCACCTTGGCGCGGCATTCCAGCAGCTGTTCGCGCGTCTCCACACGCCAGGCGGTGTGGGAGGCGCGGTACTGGTAGTCGTCGCGCGCGGTCGCGAAATCCGGCGGCGTGGTGCCGATGTAGTAGAAGAAGGCGATGGTGCTGCCGTTGCCGCTGTCGAAGAAGAAATGCAGGAAGTCGGCATGGTCCTCCGGGCCCCAGCCGCGCGCCGAGATGGCGTGCACCAGCGGCAGGCCCAGCAGGTCGCGGTAGAAGCGCACCGTCTCGGCAAGCTTCCAGGTCGGGCGGGCGGTGTGGTGCACGCCGGCGATGGGGATGGTCTTGGGGTTGGTGGTCATGGGTTCCTCCTGGATGGGAAAGGGGGTCAGGCCGTCGCCTGCTCGGCGGCGAGTTTTTCGGTGATGAGCTGCTTGAGGGTGGGCTTGCTGAGCTTGCCGGACTTGGTCAGCGGCAGTTCGGCCAGCACCTCGATGCGTTCGGGCCACTTGAACTTCGCCAGACCCTCGTGCTCCAGGAACACGCCCAGTTCCTGCACGGTGGGGGCGCTGGCACCCGGGCGCAGCGTGATGAAGGCGCACACGCGCTCGCCATATACCCGATCGGGCATGCCGACGATGGCGCAGCTCTCGACGGCGGGGTGCTGGCCCACCAGGTGTTCCACCTCCTCCGAGTTGACCTTCTCGCCGGCGCGGTCCACCACGTCCTTGGTGCGGCCCCGGAACTGGTAGTAGCGCCGCCCGCCAATGTCGCGGAACAGCATCAGGTCGCCCGAGCGGTAGTAGCCGTCGCTGGTGAAGGCCTGCGCGTTGCGCTCGGCCGCGTCGTAGTAGCCGTGGATGGTGTAGGGGCCGGAGAAGGCGCATTCGCCTTCCACGCCGGGTTCGGTGATCTCTTCCTCGGTGCCGGGACGCAGGATCTTCACGCGGTCCAGCGCGGAGACGGGCCGCCCCACCATGGTGTCCTGCACTTCCTGCGGGTCGTCGGCGCGCGCCAGCATGATCACGCCCTCGGTCATGCCGAAGATGTGGTGCACCATGGTGCCCAGCAGCTGGCGCAGCACCGGCGCGCCGTTGGCGCTGATCACGCCGCGCAGGCGGGTCAGCGGCAGCTGGCCGGATTCGATGGCCGGGCGCAGCTTCTCCACCAGCGGGCCGGCGAAGGCCGTCCAGGTGGGCTCGAAGCGGCGGAACACCTCGCCCAGCGCCTGCGGCGTCAACCCCGAGGCGATGGCCACGGCGCCGCCGGTCAGCAGGAACGGGCCCCAGCAGCAGCCCATGTTGAGGTTGTGCACCATGGGCATGGGCATGAACAGCACGTCATCGCTGCGGTAGCCCAGGTGATCGGCCACGGCGCGCATGTTGTAGGCGTACTCGTTGTGGAAGCGCGGAATGATCTTGGGCACGCCGGTGGTGCCGCCCGAGAGCTGGAACACCGCCACCTGGAAGGGGTCGGCAGGCACCTGCGCCAGCCGTTCCCGGGCCGCTGCCAGCGTGATGCCGTCCATCAGCTCGCGCAGGTGCAGGGCGGGCCCGCGCCGCTCGCCCCGGCCCTGCACGATCCACTGCAGGCTGGGGATGGACTCGCGCATGCGGTCCATGAAGGCGACGTCGTCGAATTTCGGGTCGTCGCCCTGCACGAAGGCCAGGCGCGCGGCCGCGTGGTTGCCGAGGTAGCCGATCTCCTGCTCGCGGTGCGCGGCCAGCGTGCACAGCGGGATCAGCCCCGCCTTCAGGCAGGCCACGAAGGCCAGCACCAGTTCGATGCAGTTGCCGGTCTGGAAGGCCACACGGTCCAGCGGTTTCAGACCCAGTTGCAGGAAGGCGCCGCCCAGGCGGTCGGTGAGTTCGTCAAGCTCGGCGTAGGTGTGGCTGGCTTCGACGCTGCACAGCGCGACGCGGTCGGCGTGCGCGCGAAAGCTCGCGCGCAGCGCGTCGGCCAGCGTCTCGTGGCGCAGCAGGCCGGCCTCGACGTAGCGCCGCAGATCGGCCTCGGGCGCGTAGACCACGCCCGGCAGCGGATCGCGGACGCCGATGGGGAGGGAAGAAAGCATGGGCGGGTTCTCCGGGGCTTACTCGGGCTTGAGGCCCAGCGACTTGATGACGCTGCCGAACTGTTCGTTTTCAGCCTTCACGTATCGGGCTGCGTCGGCCACCGAGCCGGGCGTGGGGTAGGTGCCGAAATCGCTGAACCGCGCGATCATGTCGGGCTGCTGCTGCGCTTGGCTGATCTCGGCGTTCATGCGCTGCACGATGGCCGCTGGCGTACCTTTGGGGGCGAACAGTGCGAACCAGCCGAAAACATTGAGGCCAGGTACGGTCTTGCTGGCCAGCGGGTAGTCCTCGAGTCCTGGCAGCACCGTGTCGGCTGCTACCGCGATGGCGCGCATCTTGCCGCTTTTGACCAATGGAAGCAGGGCCCCGGCCCCGTCGATATAGAACTGGGTGTCGCCAGCGATCACGGCCTGTATCCCCGGGGGCGTGCTGCCGAAGGAGACCTGCTGGAATCGCGCGCCCGCCTTCATGCCGACCATTTCCGCCGCCAGGTGCGGGATGGAGGTGCGCGTGGGGTTGCCGATGGACACCTGGTCGGGCTTCGCCTTGGCCTGCGCGATCGCGTCGGCCAGCGTGCGTGCCGGGTTGTTCAGGTTCGCCACCAACATCATGGGCGTGCGTCCCACGATCGCCACGGTGTCGAAGTCGCGCTCCATGTCGTAGGTTGCTTCCTTGTAGGTGAAGGGCGTCACCGTGACCACGGCCGCCTGGGCGAAGGCGAAGGTGTAGCCGTCGGGCGCCGAGCCCTTCACATGGTTCATCGTGATGATGCCGCCTGCGCCGGGCCGGTTGTCCACCACCACGCTCTGCCCGAGCGCGCGGCCGATCTTTTCGCTGGCCAGGCGGGCAATGACGTCCGGTGCCGAGCCGGGTGGCGCGGGTACGACCAGGCGGATGGGTTTGCTCGGCCAGGCGGGGGTCTGGGCGTGGGAGGCGAGCGGGCCAAGGCCCAGGGCCAGGGCGCTCAGGGTCAGGGCGTGAAGGTGGCGGCGTTGCATGGAATGTCTCCTTGTCGTGGTCATGGCGGGAACGGGTGAGAAAGAATCAGGCAGTGGCGTGGAGGTGGGCGTCTGTGCGGCGCCGGGTCAGAGCCGGACCAGGGTCTTGCCCAGGTGACTGCCCTGCAGCATCGCGATGAACGCGGGAACGGCCTGCTCCAGGCCCTGGTAGAGGTATTCGGTGGCACGCAGCCGTCCGTCCTGCACCCACTGGCCTGCATCGCGCAGGAAATCCGGTCTGCGGTCGAGGTGGTCCGACAGGATGAATCCGCGCAGGCTCAGGCGCTGGGTGAGGATCTGGAACCAGCCGGGGCCGGGCTGTGGCGGCTGGTTGTATTCCGCGACCAGTCCGCACAGGACGATGCGGCCGTTCTGGCGCATCAGTGGCCAGACCGCGTCGCGCACGGCGCCTCCCACGTTCTCGAAGCAGATGTCCACCCCCTCAGGGCAGGCGGCGCGCAGGGCCTGTGGCAGGTCGGGGGCGCGGTGGTCCACGCAGGCGTCGAAACCCAGTGCCTCCACGGCGTGGCGGCATTTCTGCGGCCCGCCGGCGATGCCCACGACGCGGCAGCCGTGAATCCTGGCGATCTGGCCGGCGGCGGAGCCCACGCCGCCAGTGGCCGCGCTCACGACCACGGTCTCGCCGGGCCGGGGGCGGCCGAAGTCCAGCAGGCCGACATAGGCCGTCAGGCCCGAGGTGCCCAGCATGCCCAGCCAGGCCGTGGGCGGGGCGATCACTGGGTCCACGCGGGTGAGCGCGGCGGGTTGCGCGATCGAATATTCCTGCCAGCCGCCGTGCATCGAGGTGACCTCGTCGCCGGGCTGGAAGTCCGCGTGACGGCTGCGGACCACGGTGCCCAGGGCCTGCCCGAACACCACCTCCCCCAGCGCCATGGGTGGCGCATACGACGCGGTCTCGCCCATGCGCACGCGGGCGGCCGGTGCCAGGCCCAGGTGGCTGTGCCGGATCAGCACCTCGCCCTCGCCAGGCTCGGGCACCGGTGCCTGCTCCAGGCGGAAATGGTCCGGCGTGGGCAGCCCTGCAGGGCGTGCCGCCAGCACGATCCGGCGTTGCATCGCGGGCAGGGGCGGTGTCTCTGGAGGCATGGCCGGACGGTTCATGGTCGATCAGCCGCGCGGTGCCTCGCGCAGCCACTGCTGCACCAGGCGGCCGGCCACCAGCTGGCCGGATTCCTCGCCCTCGGCCAGCGCCTGCCCGTGGTGGTTGCCGCGCACATGCTCATGGCGCTTCAAGGTGCTGCCCAGGCCGTCGAAGATGGCGGTCATGTCGGACGGGAAGGCTGCCTGGTCGCCGGTGTATTCGATGAGCAGGGTTGGCGGCGTCACCTCGGCCCCGCAGCGCTCGAAGCTGGCCTGCGAGCTGATGCCCGACCAGGTGGACAGCCACGACTCGGGCGTGACGATGCGCGCGAAGCCCACGCTGCCCCAGTTGGAGGCGAAGGGATCGCGGCCCCACAGCCCGCCCACGGCGCGGTCCGACGGGTCGAGGGCGAGGTCCCAGCAGCGCAGGTCGGCGTCGGTGCGCCAGATCTGGAAGATGGGTGTGTGGGCTGCGCGGCGGCGGGTGTCGGCCGAGGTGTCGCCGTCCTTGATGCGGCGGCGCGCTTCGGCCTTTTTAGCCAGCAGTTCGTGGGCGTGGGCATCGAGCCGCTCCACGCGCCTGCGCTGCGCCGCGCGGTAGCGGGCCACGAAGCCGGCGTCGTAGCGCGACGAGGCTGGCGGCGCGGCAAAGCCGTTGGCGGGGTCGAAGGGGTCGAGCGACGCGTCGGTGGCGTAGGGGTCGGACTCGTCGGTCACGGAGGGATCGATGCCGGCCATCAGCAGCTTGCCCTGGCCCGGGTGGGGCGAGACCAGCACCAGGTCGTCCGGCGGCGGCATGTCGGCTTCGGCCAGGGCCACGGGGCGGCCGGACGGCGTGCGGGCCAGCCGCCGCTCGGGCGCGCGCAGCGACTGCTGGGTGTAGAAGGCATAAAGCCCCGCGCCGCCCGAGTTGCCGAGAAGCACGACGCGGGAGAAGCCCAGCGAGCGCAGGTGCGCCATGCCGGCGGCCACGTCCAGCAGGGCCAGTTCGTGCTCCAGCCGCAGGTCGCTGCCGATGCTGCGGGGCGCCTGCACCCAGGCGGCGCAGCCGGCGTCCAGGATGTCCGGCACCAGATAGGGCGTGCCGCTGAACTCGCGCGGGTGCATCAGGCACACCACGGTCTTCTCGTGCCCGGTCTGGGTGTACAGCAGGCCCAGCGTGCGCTGCTGGTCGGCCGTGCGCAGGCTGAAGGGCCGCGTCTGGTAGGGCCGGTCCATGCGCTTCGGATCCCAGCCGGCCCCGCGCAGTCCTGCGGTAACCTTGTCTTTGCCAGTCTGTGTCATGCTGCGAGGCTTTAAAATTTAGACAGTCTCAATTAAACAATTGAGAGCATCACAATTTAATAAGGGAATACCCTGATGCCATCTGCCGAGTCCAAGCCGTCCCGCCCCGCAGCCGTCGTCGCTGCCGCGCCGCCACGCCGCCGGGGACGGCCGCCGCGCCGCGACGCGCTGGGCGCCGAGGCTGTGCCGCAGATCTCGCGCGAGCAGATCCTGGAGCGCGCCACCGAACTCGCGCGCACCGAACCGCTGGGCGAGATATCGATGGTGGGCCTGGCCCGCGACCTGGGCGTGGCGCCGACGCTGATCCACTACTACGTGGGCAGCCACGACGACCTGATCTCCGGCGTGGTCAACCGCTACTTTCGCGAGCGCGCGTCGCGCATGCCGGCGCTGACGGGCGACTGGCAGGAGGACCTGCGCATCGACGCGACCCACACCTTCCGCCTGAACCTGGAATACGGTGGCGTGCTGCGCTACACCATGTCGCACAACCGCTTCCGGCTGTTCCAGCGCGTCAGCCCGGGCGAGACGGATTTCGGGGTGGTCTACCTGGACCGCACGGCCGAGACGCTGCGCCGCGCGGGCTTCACGGCGGAGCAGGCGGCCCTGGCCTACCACCTGCTGTCACTCTATGTCATGTCATCGTCGTATGCCGAGGTGAGCAAGCAGCTGCCGGCCTACCACGAGCACTACATCCGCGGCCAGATCGCCACCCATCCGCTGGACACGCTGGCGGGCGCGCATTTCATCGCCGAGGCTTTCGCGTCGCTGGACTCGGACACGGCCTTCCCGGCGGGCCTGCAGCTGCTGATCGACGGTTTCGCGGGCTGGCTGGACCGGAAGGAGGCCCCGCCGCCCCGGCGCAGGCCCACGGCAGCACGGGCACGATGAGCCCGTGACCTCTGTCGGGTTACCTGAACGTGACCCGCAGCGGATCGATGCCGATGTCGAACCGCAGGTGCCAGGTCTGGCCGGGCGCCACGGGCCAGGCATCGGTCCAGGTGCCCGTGGTCACGACGTCGCCCGGCTGGAGCGTGGTGGCCCGGCCGCTGGCCTGGAAGGCCCACACGAAATGCCGCAGCGCCTGCAGGGGGCTGTCCAGCACATGGGAGCCCGTGCCACGGTCGATGACGTCATCACCCTGGAACAGCTCCAGATGGGCCGGGGCGAGCAGGGCATCCAGTGCGGCAGCATCGGGCGCGAGCTCGCGCACGGCCCGGCGCCGACTGACCAGCAGCCGCGCGTGCAGGCCGCCATCGATCACGGTTTCCGGGGCCGAGAACTTCCAGTCCGCGCAGTGTGACTGCACCACCTCGAAGCCAGGGGCCATCCATTCGATGCACCCAAACACCTCTTGTGCACTCGGGTTGACCGGCGGCGTGCGGCTCAGGCCAAAAACGATTTCGGGTTCGATGCGCGGCAGGGACGTGCCGGTCAGGTCCACGGTGCCCTGGCCCTCGCACTGGGTGAGGGTGGTGTTCCAGACCGGCCCCCAGATGGGCGCGAAGACCTGGTAGCGTTCCCAGATGGTGCGGTTGGTGAAGCCGACCTTGTAGCCCACCACGCGTTCGCCACGGGCTTCGCGCAGTGCGCGCAGCTGCCGGGCGGTTTCGTACGCCGCAGGCAGATCGGCGGGAACCTGGCGCTCCTGCGGCCAGAGCGTGCCCTGGTCGTGGTGGGACAGGATGGCCTCTGGCGTCATGCGGGTCAGCCTGAAGAGACGATGCGGGCAAAGCGTGGCAGGACCGAGGCCGCCACGGGGGTGTTCTCCACCGGCGGCGGCACCTCGGGCGCCGTCGCGCGCACATAGGCCTGGGTGGCGGCCGCGCTGAATTCGGGGTGGAACTGCACGCCCCAGGCGTTGCGGCCGAAGCGGAAGGCGTGGTGCGGCTCGAAGGTGTTGCCCGCCAGCAGGACAGCCCCCTCGGGCAGCCGGCGCACGCTCTGGCGGTGGGCCGACTGGGCATTGAAGCTCGGCGGCAGGTCGGCGAACAGCGGGTCGTCCGACGCGGCGGCGGTGAGCTGCACCGGAATGGTCCCGAGCTCGATACCCTGCGGGTGGTAGTCCACCTCGCCGCCCAGCGCGTGCGCCAGCAGCTGGTGGCCGTAGCAGATGCCCAG
>CAMLQP010000078.1 GCA_946482115.1 uncultured Comamonadaceae bacterium | reverse complement strand
ATGTTGCCCATCTCCAGGTTGTCGCGCTGCAGCGCCACCAGCTCGGTGCCCTGGCGGAACAGCGTGGAGTTCAGGAACAGCTCGACCTTGAAGTCGGCCGCCACGTCCTTGGCAAACATGTTCATCATCTCGGCGCGGATGTCCTTGTCGGAGAACACGGCGGCAAAACGCAGCTGCGCCTGGGCGTGTGCCAGGCCGGGGGCCAGGGCACCCGCGGCCAGTGCGGCGCCGGCGGTGAGGACGGAACGGCGGGAGTAAGCGTGTGTCATGTCAATGTCTCCTTGGAATGAACGGAACGGACGCAAGAAAAGCTTCAGGCGGACACGCGGGACTGGGCCAGGCGGTTGGCGATCGCTCGTATCGCCATCTCGTAGCCGTAAGGGCCGAAGCCGCAGATCACGCCGGTGGCTGCCAGCGAAACCAGCGACTGCTGGTAGAGCGCGTCGCGGCGGTGGATGTTGGTGATGTGCACCTCGGCCAGCGGCTGATCCAGCGTCTTGAGCGCATCGAGCAGCGGGATGGAGCGGAACGACAGGCCGGCCGGGTTGATGACCACCGCCGCTCCCTCGGCGCGCGCTTCCTGCACCCAGTCCACCAGCACGCCCTCGTGGTTGGACTGGCGGAACACGCAGCGCAGGCCCAGCGACTGCGCCACCTCGTGGCACAGCGCCTCCACCTGCGCCAGCGTGGTGCTGCCGTACAGGTGCGGCTCGCGCACGCCCAGCAGGTTCAGGTTGGGGCCGTTGAGAACGTAGACGGTGTCGGTCATGGCAAACGCGGGTGTCGCTGGTGTCGGGTGCTGATACATTGATTCTTCGTTCGTGACCGACAAGCACTTTCCAAACTGGAAACTCTTTCCGAATAATGAAATTTCGCCCATGAGCCTGGCCCTGGACCGCGGACTCTCGCTGATCGAACACCTGGCCCAGCACCCGGACGGGGTGCCGCTGGCCTCGCTCGCCACCGAGCTGGACATGCCGCTGAGCGCCTGCCACCGCCTGCTGGCCGATCTGGCGCGGCGCGGCTACGTGCGGCAGATCCGCGCGCGGGGCGACTATGTGCTCACCACCAAGGTGGTGACGCTGGGCCTGGGCTACCTGAGCAACGCCGGCATCGTCGACATCGCCGAGCCGCTGCTGGACCGGCTGGCCGCGACCTCGGGCGAACTGGTGCGCCTGTCCATCGTGGACGACGACCGCCTGACCTGGGTGGCCAAGGCGCAGGGCACGCGCAAGGGCCTGCGTTACGACCCCGACATGGGCATGGAGGCGCGGCTGTCGTGCACCTCGTCGGGCCACGCCTGGCTCCTCACCATGAGCGACGAGGAAGCGCTGGCCCGGGTGTCGCGCCAGGGTTTTGGCCAGCCGCAGGACTACGGCCCCAAGGCCCCCACCACGGTGAAGGCGCTGCTGGGTTTCCTTCACGCCGCCCGGGTGCGCGGCTACGCCATGATCGACGAGGTGTTCGCGCCCGGCATGGCAGCCATGGCAGCGCCGGTGATGCGGCGCCAGCAGGCCATCGGCGTGCTCAGCATCGCGGGGCCGCGCATGCGCCTCACCAAGGACCGCATGCTCGCGCTGGCGCCCGCGCTGCTGGCCGCCGCTGCCGAGCTGGGTCCGATCTGCAACGCCTCCAGCCTGTTTGGCCGGCCACCGCTGGGCAAGGGCTGAACACCGGCAAACACACCAACAGGAGACACAGGCATGGCACTACTGGGCAAGGCCGCGCTGGCCATGTGGTGGGACATCGCGCCCGAAGTCCGGGTCGAGTTCGAGCACTGGCATTCGCACGAGCATTTCCCCGAGCGGCTGGGCATACCCGGCTTCCTGCGCGCCTCGCGCTGGCGGGCGGCCGACGGCGGCGAAGGCTTTTTCGTGATGTACGAACTGGCCTCGCACGAGGTGCTGGGCTCGCCGCCCTACCTGGAGCGGCTCAACGCGCCCTCGCCCTGGTCGCGCCAGATGATGCCGCACCACCGCCACATGGTGCGCTGCCAGTGCCACGTGCTCGAATCGCGCGGCGGCCACCCGGCCAGCCAGGCCCTCACGGTGCGGCTGACGCCCCGGCCGGGCGGCGAAGAGAGGCTGCGCGCCGCGCTCGGGACGCGTTTCCGGGACTGGGTGACACAACCCGGGCTGACGGGCGCCCATCTGCTGCGGCACGATGCCCCCGCCATCGCCACCACCACGGAACAGCAGATACGCGGTGGCGACCGCGTGGCCGACTGGATACTGGTGGTGACAGGCTACGACGGCGCGGCGCTGGACGCGCTGGCGGCGGGCGAGGCCGGCGCGGCCGGGCTGGAGGCACTGGGCGCACTGCCGGATGCGGCGCAAGCGCGCTTCACGCTGTCGTGTTCGGCGGTGCCGGCCGACATGCATTGAACACTTCAACCGGACCGAAAACCCATGCCCAGCCAACGCTTCAACGGCCGCATCCGCCAGGCCGACTACGACCGCAGCGCGCGCCAGCTCACCCTGTCCTTCGACAACGGCACCGCGCTGGCCTATCAGCAGGTGCCGGAAGAGGTGTTCCGCCGGCTCTGCGGCTCACCCAACCCGGCCACCTACTGGGAAGACCGCATCGCCGAGGAATACCCGAAGCGCCCGGCACGGCCCGCTTCGGGCCAGGCGGCCGACGCGCCGAAGTGGAGCGACCTGTTTGGCGGCGACGAAGCCGGCTGAGCCGCTCAGTCGCCCTTGAACCCTGAAGCCTTCACGATGCCGGCCCAGCGCTGGGCCTCGGCCTTGAGCAGCCGCTCGGTGTCCGCCCGCGAGGTGCCCGACACGCTGAACCCGGCTTCGACCAGCTTGCCCCGGGTGGTCGGGTCGTTCAGGGTGGCCACGATCTGGCGGTTCAGCTGATCGAGCACGGCCGCGGGCGTGCCGGCCGGTGCGAACACCGCGAACCAGGCCGAGATGTCGATGCCGGGCATGCCCTGCTCGGCGAAGGTGGGCACATCCGGCAGCTGTGCCGAGCGCGCCGGCGCCGTGGTGGCCAGCGCGCGCATCTTGCCGCCCTTGATCTGCGCGGCACCCAGCGCGGTGGAGACGAAGGCGGCCGCCACGTCGCCGGCCACGATGGCGGTCACCGCGTCGCCGGTGGAGCGGTAGTGCACCGGCTCGGCCTTGAAGCCGGCGGCCTCGGCCAGCACATCGGCACCAAAGTGGCCCGGCGTGCCGGCGCCGAAGGTGGCGAAGTTCACCTTGTCGGTCCTGGCCTTGGCGGCCTTGAGGAAGTCGGCCAGGCTGGCGTGGGGCGAATTCGTTGGCACCACCAGCAGGAAATCGGAACGCACCACCTCGCTGATGCCCGCCAGCTCCTTGGCCGGGTCGTAGGCCAGCTTGCTGAACGCGGGCGGCGCGATGCTGATGGAGCCGACCTCGCCCAGCAGCAGGGTGTAACCGTCGGCCGGGCTCTTGGCCACCAGCTGGGCCGCGATCTGCCCGCCAGCGCCAGCCCGGTTGTCCACCACCACCTGCTGCCTGAGCAGCTCGGACAGCTTGGCGGCCATCAGGCGGGCCACCACATCGGGGCCGGTCCCGGGCGGGAAACCCACGGCGAGGCGGACGGTGCGGTCGGGGAAGGCCTGCGCCTGGGCCGCCGGGGGCACCAGGCCCAGGGCGGGAGCCAGGGCCGCCGGCAGGGCGGCCAGCACCTGGCGGCGGCTGATGGCGAGGCGGGGGCGTGTCGTCATGGTCTTGTCTCCGGTGAGGTGTTGTCTCGGCCCGCCAACCCGGGCCACCGGAGCCGCAGTGTGACGAGTCCACCCCGCAGCTGTCGTCATCACAAAGGACGACAGACCGGCCCAGCCGGCCATTCGGTGTCTAGACTGCGGCGTACTTCACGCCCTCGACCGCCATGCCAACCACCCCCTGCCCGCCGCACTCAGGCGTCCATGCCACCGAAGCGGGCGAACAGCTCGCTGCGGAAGTGGATGCCCAGGCGCGCGAAGGCGCGCGCCCGGTAGGTCTTGACCGTGGTCGGGGAGACGCCGAGATCGCTGGCCACGCCATCATGGCTCCAGCCCCGCAGCAGGCGCTCGCAGACGTCCAGCTCGCGCTCGGTGAGGCCGGGCGCGGCGACTCTCAAGGCCTGGCGCCGGCCACCCCGGGGCGCCTGGCGGCGCAGCGCGACATGGCGCCTGACAGCCGTATGCAGCAGCGGCGCCATCTCGTGAAAACGGCTGCGCTCTGCATCACTGAATGGCCCCTGGACCTCGTGGTGGTAGACGTTCACCGCCAGCAAGGTGCCGTCGGGCTGCAGCGCGGCCACCGACAGGCGCTCCAGCACCTGATGGGCACGGTAGATGGCGTCGCGGTGGTCGGGGTTGGGTGCCGCGTCCGCGTGCATGGCCGAGATCAGCGGCGGTGCGTCCGGGCGGCGGCTGCGGGCGCGGTTGAAGCTGCTGTCGCGCAGGTACAGGCCCTGCGCGTAGGCGGCGAAACACGCCTGCGTGAGGTCGGGGCCGCGGTGCGTGGCCGACAGGTGCAGCACCGGCGCCTGGTCGCCCCGCAGCTCGTACACGCTCCAGGAACCGACCCTCACGCTGCGCTGCAGCGCATCCAGCGCGCGCGACGCGAACTCCGCCTGGCCGATCGCGTCGACCACGCCATTGAGACTGTCCAGCATGACCGTGCTCATGCCAGCGCCTCCTGGCCCCAGACAACCTCCATCACCTGTCTCCTCTGTAGACCCCAAACACCATGAACCCCGACATGCTGCCACCCGCCCCCGCCCTGCTGCCCCTGGCCCACATCGTGTGCGATGTGGGGGCGCTCGTCTCGCTGGGTCCCGCCCCGCTGGGCGAACGACGTTACGTGCCGTTGCTGGGCGGGACGGTCAGCGGCCCCGGCCTGCAGGGCCGCATCCGCGAAGGCGGCATCGACTGGCAGATCGCCCGCGCCGACGGCGTGCTGGAGATCGACGCCCACTACGTCGTCGAGGCGAGCGATGGTGCGCTGATCGAAATACGCAGTCAAGGGGTGCGCCACGGCCCGCCCGAGGTGATGGCCCGCCTGGCCGCGGGGGAGGACGTCCCTGCCGACGCGTACTACTTCCGCACCGTGGTGCGCTTCACCACCGGCGCCACGGCCTGGCGGCACCTGAACGGGCTGATCGCCATCGCGCGCGGGCGGCGCGAGGCCCAGCGGGTGCTGCTGGACCTGTACGCGCTGGCCTGATCACTCCACCGTCACGCTCTTGGCCAGGTTCCTGGGCTTGTCCACGTCCGTCCCGCGCGCCAGCGCGGTGTGGTAGGCCAGCAACTGCAGCGGCACCACGTGCAGCAGCGGCGACAGCACGCCGTAGTGCTCGGGCATGCGGATGACGTTGAGGCCCTCGCTGCTGGCGATGCGGGTGTCGCTGTCGGCCAGCACGTAGAGCACGCCGCCGCGCGCGCGCACCTCCTGCATGTTGCTCTTGAGCTTTTCCAGCAGCGCGTCGTTGGGCGCGACGGTCACCACCGGCATGTCGGCCGTCACCAGCGCCAGCGGGCCGTGCTTGAGCTCGCCGGCCGGGTAGGCCTCGGCGTGGATGTAGCTGATTTCCTTGAGCTTCAGCGCGCCTTCGAGCGCGATGGGGTAGTGGGTGCCCCGGCCCAGGAACAGCGCGTTCTCCTTGCGGGCGAACTGCTCGGCCCACTGGATCAGCTGCGGCTCCAGCGCCAGCACCGCCTGCAGGGCCACGGGCAGGTGGCGCATGGCTTTCAGGTGGCGCGCCTCATCAGCCTCGCTCAGGCGGCCCTTGGCCTGGGCAAGCGCCAGCGTGAGCAGGAACAGCCCGGCGAGCTGGGTCGTGAAGGCCTTGGTGCTGGCCACGCCGATCTCCACGCCGGCGCGGGTGATGTAGCGCAGCTTGCACTCGCGCACCATGGCGCTGGTGGCGACGTTGCAGATGGTGAGCGTCTCGGCCAGGCCCAGGCCCTGCGCATGGCGCAAAGCTGCCAGGGTGTCGGCGGTCTCCCCGCTCTGGCTGATGGTGACGACCAGGGTGCGCGGCTCGGGCACGCTGGTGCGGTAGCGGTATTCGCTGGCCACCTCCACCTGGGTGGGGATGCGGGCGATGTCCTCCAGCCAGTACTTGGCCACACAGCCGCTGTAGTAGCTGGTGCCGCAGGCCAGTATCAGCACGCGGTCGATGTCCTTGAACACCCGCCAGGCGGCCTGGCCTTCGCCATCGAACAGCTCGGGCGCGATGCCGGCCACGCCTTCGAGCGTGTCGGCGATGGCGCGCGGCTGCTCGAAGATCTCCTTCTGCATGTAATGGCGGTAGGGGCCCAGCTCGGCCGCGCCGCTGTGGGCGTGCACCGTCTTCACCGGGCGCTGGGTGGCATCAAGCGGACGACCGTCCGCGCCGCTGATCCAGTAGCGGCCCAGCTGCAGATCGGCCACGTCGCCCTCTTCCAGATAGACGATCTGATCGGTCACGCCGACCAGGGCCATGGCGTCGCTGGCCAGATAGTGCGCGCCCTGGTTGTCAGGCCCCACCCCTACGCCCAGCACCAGTGGCGAACCTGCGCGCGCGCCCACCACGCGCTGCGGTTCGTCCTTGTGGAACACGGCCACCGCGTAGGCGCCGTGCAGGCGTGCGATGGCCGCCTGCACGGCCTGGCCCAGGTCGCCCTCGTACAGCGAGTCGACCAGGTGGGCGATCACCTCGGTGTCGGTCTGGCTCTCGAACACGTATCCCTTGGCCTGCAACTCGGCCCGCAGCGATTCGTGGTTCTCGATGATGCCGTTGTGCACCAGCGCCACGCGCGCGGCGCGTTCGCCGCCCGGGCCGGGGCCATGGCTGAAGTGCGGGTGGGCGTTGTGCACCTCGGGCGCACCGTGCGTGGCCCAGCGGGTATGGGCAATGCCGGTACCGGCGCTGACCTTGTCGTGAGCCACCTGCGCCTGCAGGTCGGCCACGCGCGCGGTGCTGCGACTGCGGCTCAGGCCGCTGCCGGTGTGCACCGCCACGCCGCACGAGTCATAGCCCCGGTATTCCAGCCGCTGCAGCCCCTGCACCAGCACGTCCACGATGTTGTGCGCAGCGACCGCGCCCACGATTCCACACATGTTCAACCCCTTGTTGGCTTCATGGGTCGGATGGTAGGGAGGCCATGAAGAAATTTGCCATTATTTTTGTTAAATTTTTGACTGATTATTTCTATACTTCATATGATTGAACTTTTATTCCATTGGCAGGTAAATTTTGGAATCTGAATCCCTGGATGACATTGACCTGCGTCTGCTGGACCTGCTGCAGCAGGACGCGTCGCGCGACAACCGCGAGCTGGCCGCGCTGGCCCACGTGTCGCCGCCCACCAGCCTGCGGCGCGTCAGGCGTCTGCGCGAACGCGGCTTCATCGAACGCGAGGTGGCGCTGCTGAGCCCGGACCGGCTCGCGCCCGTGCTGGGCCATGGGCTGACCACGCTGGTCGAGATCAGCCTGGACCGCCAGGGCCAGGAGGCGCTGGATGCCTTCGAGGCCCGCGCCGCGGCCGACGACGCGGTGCAGCAGTGCTACCGCGTGAGTCCCGGCCCCGATTTCCTGCTGGTGGTGCAGGTGCGCGACATGCCGGGCTACCACGCCCTGGCGCAGCGCCTGTTCACCGGCGATGCCAACGTGCGCAACGTCAAGGCCTTTTTCAGCGTCAAGCGCGCGAAGTTCGCGCCCCGGCTACCCTTGTCGGCTTCGCCTGACTGACCCCCGTCCGACACACATGCCCCTGCCGTTCCCCCGCCATGTCGCCATCGCTCTGCTCATGGCCGTGGCCTGTGCTTTCGCCGCCAATCACGTCGCCGCCCGCTTCGCCTTCGACCATGGCACCGGCCTGCTGCTGGCCATCCTCAGCCGCTCGGGCGTGGCGCTGGTGGTGCTGCTCGGGCTGGTGTGGTGGCAGAAGGAGCCCCTGCGGCTGCCGGTGGGCATGACGCGCTGGCAGCTGCTGCTGGGTCTGCTGATTGCGGTGCAGAGCCTGTGCCTCTACTCGGCCGTGGCGCGCATCCCGGTGGCACTGGCGCTGCTGATCTCCAATGTCTTCCCCATCCTGCTGGCGCTGATCACCTGGGGGCTGGGCGGGCCGCGCCCCACGCGCCGCGCCAGCGCCATCATGGGCGTGATCTTCATCGGCCTGATCCTGGTGCTGGACCTGCCAACCCGGCTGGCCGGCGTGGACGGCAGCGATCCGCGCTGGTGGGCCGGCGTGGCTTTCGCCCTGATGGCCGCCACCGCCTTCGCGTTCGGACTGTGGATCACCGACCGCAAGCTCCCCGGCGTGCGGGGGTCGGTGCGCAGCGTCTGGACGCTGGGCACCGTGTTCGCATCCATGCTGGTGGCGGGCTCGGCCGGCCTGGTGCCGGGCGGCATGGCGCAGCCGCAAGATCTGCCGGGCTGGCTCGGTCTGGCGGGCCTGACGGTGCTCTACGGCGTCGCCTTCACCACGCTGTTCATCACCCTGCCGCGCCTGGACATGGCGCAGAACGCGCCGGTCATGAACATCGAGCCGGTGGCCTCGCTGCTGCTGGGCTGGCTGATCCTGCAGCAGACGCTGGCGCCCATCCAGCTGGTGGGTGGACTGGTGGTGCTCTCGGGCATCGTCTGGCTGGCCCGGGGACGCTGATCAGTTCTTTTTCTTGGTGGGCCGCGCCCAGTTCGCGATGCTGACCTGCTTGCCCCGCGCCACGCTCAGGGCGCCGGGCGGGGTGTCCTTGGTGAGGGTGGAGCCGCCGCCCACGGTGCCGCCCGCGCCCAGCGTGATGGGGGCCACCAGCACGCAGTTGCTGCCCACATGCACGTCGGCCTCGATCACGGTACGGTGCTTGTTGGCGCCGTCGTAGTTGGCGGTGATGCTGCCGGCGCCGTAGTTGACGCGTTCGCCCACCGTGGCGTCGCCCAGGTAGGCCAGGTGATTGGCCTTGGCGCCCCTGGCCAGGGTGCTGTTCTTCACTTCCACGAAGTTGCCGATGTGCACCTCCTCGCCCAGCACCGCGCCCGGGCGCAGCCGCGCGAAAGGGCCAACCAGCGCGCCGGCGCCCACCTGCGCGCCCTCGAAGTGGGAGAACGGGTGCACCACCGCGCCGGCTGCCACCTCGGTATCGGCAATCACGCAGTTGGCGCCCACCCGCACGCCGTCGCCCAGCACCACGCGGCCCTCGAACACGCAGTTGACGTCGATCTCGACATCGCTGCCGCAGACCAGCTCGCCGCGCACGTCCAGCCGAGCCGGGTCGGCCAGGCGCACGCCCTGGGCCATCAGTGCCTCGGCCACGCGCCGCTGGTGCGCGCGCTCCAGCTCGGCCAGCTGCTGGGGGCTGTTGACGCCAGCCACCTGCACCGCGTCGGCGATGCGGTGGGCACGCACCGGCACGCCGTCGGCCACGGCGAACTTCACCACGTCGGTCAGGTAGTACTCGCCCTGGGCATTTTTGTTGTCCAGCCGCGCCAGCCAGCCGCGCAGCAGCCGCGTGGGCACGGCCATGATGCCGCTGTAGATCTCGGTGATGGCGCGCTGGGCGTCGCTGGCGTCCTTGTGCTCCACGATGGCCCGCACCGCGCCCCCGGCATCGCGCACGATGCGGCCGTAACCCGTGGGGTCGGGCATCTCCAGCGTGAGCAGCGCCAGCGCGTCGCCGGCGCACACGTCCAGCAGCGCCTGCAGCGTGGCCGGCTCGGTCAGTGGCACGTCGCCAGAGAGCACCAGGGTGATGCCGTCGTCGGCCAGCACGGGCACGGCCTGCAACACCGCGTGGCCGGTGCCCAGCTGCGGCTCCTGGCGCACGAAACGCAACGCCAGCCCGGGCACGGCCCGCGCCAGCTCGGCCTCCACCGGCTCGGCGCCGTGGCCAGTGATCACCACCGCCTGCCGGGCCGATAACCGCGCGGCGCAGTCCAGCACCCGCGCCGCCAGCGCGCGGCCGGCCAAACGGTGCAACACTTTGGGCTTGGCGCTTTTCATGCGCGTGCCCTTGCCAGCGGCCATCACCACCACATCCAGGTTGTTCAGCATGTCGATCTCGAGGTTGTCTTCAGGCGCCTGGCGCCGATGGGGGATTATCGCGGCGCTGGCGATCCTGCTGGCCGGCTGCAGCATGGTCAGCCTGGGCTACAACCGCGCGGCAACGCTGGCTTACTGGTGGATCGACGGCTACGTGGACCTTGGCCCCGAACAGGGCCGGCGCCTGCGCGAGGACCTGGCCGCCCTGCACCGCTGGCACCGCGAGACCGAACTGCCGCGCTACGCCGAGCGGCTGCGCGGGTGGCAGGCAATGGCGCGGCAGGACATCTCAGCCGACGCCGCCTGCCGCGAGTTCGACACCGTGCGTTCGCTGCTGCTGCCGCTGGGCGAACGCGCGCTCGGCGAGCTGGCCGCGCTGGCCGCGAGCCTGGACGACACGCAGCTGGCGCACCTGCAGCGCAAGCAGGCCGAGAGCAACCGCGAGTTCCGCAGGGATTTCATGACGCCCGACCATGGGCTGGAGGAACGGCTGAAGCGTCTGGTTCGCCGGGTCGAGTCCTTCTACGGCAACCTGAATGCAGAACAGCGCCAGCTGCTGCGTGGACACCTGGCACGTGCCAGTTTCGACGGCGCACGGGTGCAGGCCGAGCGGGAGCGCCGCCAGGCCGACATGGTGCGCGCCGTGCGCCAGGCCCGCGCGGGCGATCCTCAGACCGCCGTGCGCGGCACCTGGCAGCGCCTGCTCGATTCGCCCACGCCCGGCTGGTCGGCCTACTCGGCCACACTCACCCGCGAAGGCTGTGAGCAGTTCGCCGCCCTGCACAACAGCACCACGCCCGCCCAGCGCGAACGGGCGGCGCAGACGCTGGCAGGGTATGAGCGCGAGCTGCTCACGCTCGCACGGCCCGACTGACCGATCAGGTCAGCAGCGCGTTGACCCGCTTCACGTAGGCCGCCGGGTCTTCCGGCAGCCCGCCCTCGGCCAGCAGCGCCTGGTCGAACAGGATGTGGGCCAGATCGTCGAAATGCGCACTGCCCTCGAGCTTCTTCACCAGCGCGTGGTCGGCGTTGACCTCCAGGATGGGCTTCACCTCGGGCGCTTTCTGGCCGGCGGACTTGAGCAGCCGCGCCATCTGGGTCGAGTACTCGCCGTCCTCCACCA
>CAMLQP010000077.1 GCA_946482115.1 uncultured Comamonadaceae bacterium | reverse complement strand
GCGGCTGTCCCCCGCCGGCTGCGCCGGCTCCTCCTTCATGCCGCTGCGCAGGGCACCCCGTCGCCCCGATCTGACGTGATGTTGGCGTACCACCGTGCGCGTGCCGACGTGCGGGCTGCCTGAGCCCCAGGGGTGACTGGCGCAGCGGCATAAAGGAGGAGGGCGCGCAGCGCCCGGGGGACAGCCGCGGAGCCAGCCACCCCTGGGGCTCAGGCGAAGCGATGCAGGAAAACTTATTTGGTTTTCGGCATCCGCCCCAGCAGATAGAACTCCGGGTTGGGCATCATCCCGCTCACATTCGCCATCCGGTTGGACAGCCCGAAGAACGCCGTGATGGCCGCGATGTCCCAGATGTCCTCGTCGGAGAAGCCGTGCGCGTGCAGGGCCTCGAAGTCGGCATCCTCCACCTCGTGCGACCGCTGGCAGACCTTCATCGCGAAATCCAGCATCGCGCGCTGGCGCGGGGTGATGTCGGCCTTGCGGTGGTTCACCGCCACCTGGTCGGCCACCAGCGGCTTCTTCTCGTAGATGCGCAGCAGCGCGCCGTGGGCCACCACGCAGTACAGGCACTGGTTGGCCGCGCTGGTCGCGGTGATGATCATCTCGCGGTCGCCCTTAGTCAGCGAACCTTCTTCCTTGAGCATCAGCGCGTCGTGGTAGGCGAAGAAGGCGCGCCACTCCGCCGGGCGGCGCGCGAGCGCGAGAAACACGTTGGGGATGAAGCCGGCCTTTTCCTGCACTTCCAGCACTTTGGCCTGGATGTCGGCGGGCAGGGTGTTGAGGTCGGGCAGCGGGTAGCGGCTCATGGTGTCGTCTCCGTGGGTTGTCGGGCCAGTTTATCCTCGCCCCCACCACAGCCTGGAGGAATCCATGAACGACGAGCAGTACGCCAAGGGCCTGGCCATGCGCAAGCAGGTGATGGGCGAGGATTTCGTGGCCCGCGCCTTCGGCGGCGCCACCGACTTCAGCCGCCCCATGCAGGACTACATCACCCACAACGCCTGGGGCGACGTCTGGCAGCGCCCGGGGCTGGACCTCAAGACCCGCAGCCTGATCACCGTGGCCATGCTGACTGCGCTGGGCAAGCAGCACGAGCTCAAAGGCCATGTGCGCGGCGCCCTCAACAACGGCGCCACGCCGGCCGAAATCCAGGAGGTGCTGCTGCACGCCAGCATCTACTGCGGCGTGCCCACGGCGGTGGAGGCGTTCCGCAGCGCGGCCGAGGTGGTGGACGCGCCGTCGCCTTAGGCGTGCAGATCCCGCGCTCGGGACTTTCCCTAGGCGGGACTGAAATGTAAAAAATTTCAAAACCTCTCGCTTCTGGCGCATTACCATCCGCCCTCCGAGGGCACAAAGACAAGCAAATCGAGAGGAGACACCGATGCTGAACAGCCTGAGCTTCAAGATGAAGATAGGCCTGCTGGTTGCCGTGGCGCTGATTGCCGTGGCGCTGTTGACCGTGGCATCGACGCTGCAGTCGCGCCAGCAGATCATGGAGGCGCGCAAGGAACAGCTGATCACCGCGGTGCAGTCGGCCCATGCCATCGTGCTGGGCTTCCAGGCCAAAGCCAAGGCGGGCACCATGCCGGAGGCCGACGCGCAGAAGGCGGCCGCCGAGGCGGTGGCGCTCTCGCGGTACGGCGGCCCCGAGGGCAAGAGCGAGTACTACTACATCTGGACGCTGGACGGCGTGGGCGTGATGCACCCCATCCGCACCGAATGGGCGGGCCAGAACATGATCGGCAAGGTCAAGGACGGCGCCGGCGTCGACATCATCGTGGCGCTGATCGACGGCATGAAGGCCAGCCGGGACGGCAAGGCCTTCGTGCCCACCAACTTCCCGCGCCCCGGATCCACCACGCCGGTGCCCAAGCTGCAGTACATCATCAAGGTGGACGGCTGGAACTGGATGGTGGGCTCCGGCCTGTACACCGACGACGTGGACGCGCTGGTGCGTCGCCAGCTCATCGTCGGCGGCATCGAGCTGCTGGTGGCGCTGGTCATCATCGGCGGCATCGGCGGCCTGGTGTTCCGCTCGGTCATCCGCCAGGTGGGCGGCGAGCCCACCGTGGCCTATGCCGCCATGTCCGAGGTGTCCAAGGGCAACCTGGGCGTCGATCTGCCGCCATCGCAGGCCGGCAGCATCATGGACGGCCTGGGCCAGATGGTCGCTTCGCTGCGCAAGCTGGTGTCCGAGGTGCGGCACGCCACCGACAGCATCGCCACGGCATCGAGCGAGATCGCCCAGGGCAACACCGACCTGAGCCACCGCACGGAGCAGACCGCGAGCAACCTGGAGGAGACGGCGTCGTCGATGGAGGAGCTGACCAGCACGGTGCAGCAGACCTCGGGCAGCGCGCAGACCGCGAGCCAGCTGGCAAGCTCGGCGGCCGAGGTGGCGGCGCGCGGCGGCGCGGTGGTGTCCGAGGTGGTGAGCACGATGAGCGAGATCAACGCCAGCAGCCGCAAGATCAACGACATCATCGGCGTGATCGACGGCATCGCGTTCCAGACCAACATCCTGGCCCTGAACGCGGCGGTGGAAGCCGCGCGGGCGGGCGAGCAGGGCCGCGGCTTCGCGGTGGTGGCGTCGGAGGTGCGCAGCCTGGCGGGGCGCTCGGCGGCGGCGGCCAAGGAAATCAAGGAGCTGATCGGCGCGAGCGTGGAGAAGGTGGAGAGCGGCACGCGGCTGGTGGCGGACGCGGGGCAGACGATGGACGAGATCGTGAGCTCGGTGAAGCGGGTCAACGACATCATCGCGGAAATCCACGCGGCCACGGTCGAGCAGAGCCAGGGGATCTCGGAAGTGAACCAGGCGGTGATGCAGCTGGACCAGATGACGCAGCAGAACTCGGCGCTGGTGGAGCAAAGCGCGGCGGCGGCGGACAGCATGCGCGAGCAGGCGCAGAGCCTGGCGCAGGTGGTGTCGCTGTTCCGCCTGGGCAACGAGGGCCAGGCACCGGCACCGTCATCCGCCCCGGTGCGGCGCGTGCCGGCACCCGTGCCGGCCCGTGCGACCACAAAGGCCGCGGCGCCCGCCACGCCCGCCAGGCCCCGGGCGGTGCCGGCACCCGCGCGCACGCCCGCCGCGCCGGCTCTGGCGGCGGCACGCAAGCCGGCGGCCGCTCCCGCGCCGGCCCCGGCAGGCAAGGCCGACGACGACTGGGAAACCTTCTGATCAGCCCGCCAGCAGGCGGTGCACCAGGTCGGCCGTGCTGCCGGCCTGGTACTTGCGCATCAGCCGCGCGCGGTAGATCTCCACCGTGCGGTGGCTGATCTTGAGCAGCTTGCCGATCTCCTTCGCGGTCAGGCCCTGCATCACCAGCGCGGCCACCTCGCGCTCGCGCGCCGTCAGGTCGGCCTTCACCGGGCGCTGCGCGCTCAGATCCTCGAAGCTCCAGATGCCCGCCGCGTGCGGGTCGCTGCGGTCCAGCGCACGCCCGCTCACGTGGCACCAGAAGGTCTCGCCTTTCTGCGGGCCATCCAGGCGCTTCATCAGGCGTTCGTCGGCATAGGTGCCGCGCGTGTTCAGTATGGGCGCCATGCGCTCGCCCAGGCGCTGGTACTCGTCCGCGCTGGGGTAGAGGATCTGGAAGCTCTGGCCCACCAGCTGCTCGCGCGTGGCGCCGAACATCTCGCAGACCGCCTGGTTGCAGTCCACCATGGTGCGGTGGCGCGACAGCACCAGACCCACGGGCGCCAGCTCGAAGGCCAGGCGGTAGTCGATGGGCTGGTCCGTGGTCATAGGGTTGGGCATTACGAAATACTACGTACTTGGATACGTAGTATCGTAGCGGCTTCCCACCAGAACCTCCCAAGGAGACGATTGGCATGAACAAGATCTACCCCAGCGCGGCCGCAGCCCTCCAGGGCGTGGTGGCCGACGGGCAGCTGATGGCCGTGGGCGGCTTCGGCCTGTGCGGCATCCCCGAGGCCCTGATCGACGCGCTGCGCGACAGCGGCGTGAAGAACCTCACCGTCATCTCCAACAACGCGGGTGTGGACGGCTTCGGCCTGGGCAAGCTGCTGGAGACACGCCAGATCAGGAAGATGATCAGCAGCTACGTGGGCGAGAACAAGGAGTTCGAGCGCCAGTACCTGGCCGGCGAGCTGGAGCTGGAGTTCACGCCCCAGGGCACGCTGGCCGAGAAGCTGCGCGCCGGCGGCGCGGGCATCCCGGCCTTCTTCACCAAGACCGGCGTCGGCACCCTGGTGGCCGAGGGCAAGGAGCTGCGCGAATTCGATGGCGAGACCTACGTGATGGAGCGCTCGCTGGTGCCCGACGTCTCGCTGGTCAAGGCGCACCGCGCCGACAAGTCCGGCAACCTGCAGTTCCGCCTGACGGCCCGCAACTTCAACCCGGCCGCCGCCACCGCCGGCAAGGTCTGCATCGTCGAGGTCGAGGAAGTGGTCGAGACCGGCGCCATCGCGCCCGACCAGATCCACCTGCCCGGCATCTACGTGCACCGCATCGTGCACAACCCCAACCCCGAGAAGCGCATCGAGAAGCGCACCATCACGGAAAAAGCAGGAGTCTGACCATGCCCTGGAACCAAGACCAGATGGCCGCCCGCGCGGCCCAGGAACTCGAAGACGGTTTCTACGTGAACCTCGGCATCGGCATTCCCACGCTGGTGGCCAACCACGTGCCCGCCGACAAGGAGGTGTGGCTGCAGAGCGAGAACGGCATGCTCGGCATCGGCCCGTTCCCGACCGAGGACGCGGTGGACGCCGACCTGATCAACGCCGGCAAGCAGACCGTGACCACCATCGCCGGCTCGTCCATCTTCGGCTCCGACCAGTCCTTCGCCATGATCCGTGGCGGCAAGATCAACCTGTCCATCCTGGGCGCCATGCAGGTCACCGCCAAGGGCGACCTGGCCAACTGGATGATCCCCGGCAAGATGGTCAAGGGCATGGGCGGCGCCATGGACCTGGTGGCCGGCGTCAAACGTGTCATCGTGCTGATGGAACACGTGGCCAAGAAGAAGGACGGCACCGAGGACCTGAAGATCCTGCCCGAATGCACCCTGCCGCTGACCGGCCAGGGCGTGGTGGACCGCATCATCACCGACCTGGGCGTGTTCGACGTGACGCCCCAGGGCCTCAAGCTGGTGGAACTGGCCCCGGGCGTGACGCGCGAGTTCGCGCAGGGCAAGACCGGCGTGCCGCTGATCTGACCCGCGGTTCGTGCACAATCGAAGCGCCCACCTTGGTGGGCGCTTTGTTTTTGTCACCCACGCCATGGAACCTTTGCTTTTCGGTCTCCTGCTGGCCATCGGCCTGCAGGTGGCCACCCGCTTCGAGCAGCGCGAACGCATCGCGCTGCTGGCCTCGCACCTGGGGCGCCACAACCTGGAGCGCGACATGACCCAGCTGCTGCAGGACTACCTGCCCGCGCTGACCGAGGCCGACCCCGACCGGCGCGCGCAGCGCCTGGGCCTGCTGGCGCAGGTGGAGTCGCGGCTGGTGGGGAACCTGCGCGCGTTCAGCGCCGCCTTCAATGAGGTCTGGGGCGAGCGCACGCGCGTGAGCCGCTGGCCGGTGGCCATCCCGTGGGCCACGCGCCTGTTCCCGCGCGCCAGCTTCGACCTGCGCCGCGCCATCGCCATTCACGCCGAGGGCGTGGCGCGCGCGGTGGCCAACGAAGATGCCCTGGGCGACAAGGCGAGGGCCTTTCGCGTCACCGCCGAACTGCTGCTGCTGCAGCACAGCTGCCACTGGTTCTGCCGCTCGCGCGCGGTGGCCAACGCGCGCCTGCTGGCGCACCACCAGACCGCCCACGAACAGGTGCTGGCCGGCGTGGGCGAGGCCACGCGGCGCGACTACGCCGCCCTGATCTCGGGCTGAGGCGGGTTCTCGGCGGCCTGCCGCCCGTCCCACGCCACGCGGTTGCGCCCGGCGGCCTTGGCGCGGTAGAGCGCCGCGTCGACCCGTGCCAGCAGCGCCTCCACCGTCTCGCCGTCGCCCATCGCGGCCACACCCACGCTGACGCTGCAGGCCGGCCGCTCCCGGGTGTGCACGCGGCCGTCCACCGCGCGGCGTATGCGCTCGGCCGCCTGAATCGCGGCATCCAGGCGGGTTTCGGGCAGCACCACCAGGAACTCCTCGCCCCCGTAGCGGCCCAGCCGGTCGGTCGAGCGCAGCGACTGGTTGGCCAGCGACACCACCTCGATCAGCACCCGGTCACCGGCCTGGTGGCCGTAGGAGTCGTTGACGTGCTTGAAATGGTCGATGTCGAACAGCAGCACGGCAAAGGGCTGGCCGTAGCGCTGCCAGCGCTCGAACTCGTGCCGCAGCGCGTCTTCCGCCGCCCGGCGGGTCAGGGCGCCGGTCAGGCCGTCGTGGCTGGCCAGCTGCTCGAACTCCTGGCGCAACCGCTCGCTGACCATGAGGATGACCCCCAGGCTCATCAGCAGCGCGGAGACGCTGTAGGACGCGAAATAGACCAATTGCGCCGGGCTGGGGGTCAGGAACGTGGTCGTGGGCAGATCCGACAGCCAGGTGGCGGTGGCCCGGGCCGCCAGCATGGCCACCTTGGCGCCCAGCACCGCCGCGGTGAAGCGTGCCGCGAACCCGCTGCCGGAGCGCCACAGCAGCCGGGCATGCAGGCCCGAGATAACGACCGAGCCCACGCCGAACACCAGCAGCCGGGCGCGGAAGTCGGGCCAGATGAACAGAAAGGCCACCACCAGCGCCATCACCACGCCGACAAAGGCCAGCCAGGCCTTCCAGGCCGGCGTGTGGCCCAGGAAGCGCAGGCTGCCGAAATAGAACAGCAGGGCCGTGGCCAGCAGCAGCGCGTGGCCGCCTGCGGTGGTCAGCCGGGGTGACCATTCGTGGCCGAGCACGAACAGCAGCGGCGCCGCCGCGCCGACGATGGGCGCCAGGCTCCACAGGAGCATGCCGTCCACGTTGCGCGGATAGGCCCGGCGCACGGCCAGCAGCACCAGGCCCATGACCAGCGCCAGCACGCCGCCCAGGGCCGAGAGGGAGAACAGGTCGAGCTGGGGCATCCGGGTTCAGGGCCGCCCGGCGCGGTGGCCCTCAGAAAGGTAGGGGTGCATGATAGGTCTCGGTACGTCCGGTCGCCGGGTGGGGCAGCTCCAGCCGCGCCGCGTGCAGCAGCAGCCGGGGCGCGGCGGCCAGCGCGTCGCCGTGGGCGTAGAGGGTATCACCGACGATGGGGTGGCCCAGCGCCAGCAGGTGAACCCGCAGCTGGTGCGAGCGGCCGGTGACCGGCTCCAGCAGCAGCCGGGCGCGGTCGGCCTGGGCCTGCAGCAGCCGCCAGCGGGTGTGGCTGGGCTTGCCGATGTCCCAGTCCACCTTGCTGCGCGGCCGGTTGGGCCAGTCCACGATCAGCGGCAGGCGGATGTCGCTCCAGCCCTCCGCATCGGCCTGCGAGGTATCGGGCACGCCCCAGACCACGGCCTCGTAGCGCTTGTGCACCCGGCGCTCGGCGAAGGCGCGGCTGAGCGCGCGCTGGGCCTCGATGCCGCGTGCCATCACCAGCAGGCCCGAGGTGGCCTGGTCCAGCCGGTGCACGATGAGTGCGTCGGGGAACACCGCCTGAACCCGCGCGCTCAGGGCATCGGCATTCCCGGGGCCGCGTCCGGGCACCGAGAGCAGGCCGGCGGGCTTGTCCAGCACCAGCAGCGTGTCGTCGGCGTGGACGAGGGCGAAGGCGTCGCTCAAAGCTCCGCCGCCTCCACCAGGAAACGCACGCGCTTCTGGCCCTGCCATTCGTCGGCATCGAGCCGGAAGGCGAGCTTGACGCGGGCGGGCAGCGGTTCGGCGTGGCCGAACCAGATGCCGTCCACCAGCGTGCCCTGGTGCTTCAGGCGCAGCGACAAATGTTTCTCGCCCACGAGGCGCTGAGACACGATTTCGACTTCCTCGCTGAACACGGGCGGCGCAAAGCCCTGGCCCCACACCTGGGCCTGCAGCGTGTCCACCAGGTCGGGGCGGCGGTACTGCGGGTCCAGCGGGCCGTCGGTTTCCAGCCGGCGCTGCAGCGCAGCCGCGTCCAGCCATTCGCGCGCCACCTGCTGCAGGGCCTGGTCGAAGGTGTCCAGTGCGTCCTCGTGGATGGTGCAGCCGGCCGCCATGGCATGGCCGCCGAAGCGCAGCAGCACGCCCGGGTGGCGCTTGGCCACCAGGTCCAGCGCGTCGCGCAGGTGAAAACCGGCGATGGAGCGGCCCGAGCCCTTGAGCTCGTGGCCCTTGCCGTCGGCCGCGCTGGCCGCGAACACGAAGGTGGGGCGGTGCAGCTTGTCCTTGAGGCGCGAAGCCACGATGCCGACCACGCCTTCGTGGAAGTCGGGATCGAACACGGTCAGCGCCGGCGGCGGCTGTTCGTCTTCGTCGAACAGCTGTTCGGCCAGCTGCAGCGCCTGCTCGCGCATGTCGCCCTCTATCGCCTTGCGCTCGCGGTTGATGCCGTCCAGCGTGCGGGCCAGTTCGTCGGCGCGCGCCGCGTTGTCGGTGCTCAGGCATTCGATGCCCAGCGTCATGTCGGCCAGGCGGCCTGCGGCATTGAGGCGCGGGCCGAGAGCAAAGCCGAAATCGAAGCCGCTGGCCTGCGGCAGGCGGCGGCCCGCCACCTGGAACAGCGCCGCCATGCCCGGCGGCAGCGCGCCCGCGCGCACGCGCCGCAGGCCCTGGGCCACCAGGCGGCGGTTGTGGGTGTCGAGCTTGACCACGTCGGCCACTGTGCCGAGCGCGACGAGTGGCAAGAGCGTGTCGATCTTCGGCTGATTGGCCACTTCGAAGGTCCCACGCGCGCGCAGCTCGGCCCGCAGCGCCAGCAGCACGTAGAACATCACGCCCACGCCGGCCATGGCCTTGCTCTCGAACCGGCAGCCGGGCTGGTTGGGGTTGACGATCACGCAGTCGGCCGGCAGCACCACCTGGCCGTCCACCAGCGCGGGCAGGTGGTGGTCGGTCACCAGCACCTCCAGGCCCAGCTCGCGCGCGGCGCGCACGCCGTCGATGCTGGCGATGCCGTTGTCCACCGTCACCAGCACGTCGGCGCCGCGCGCCTTCACGCGCTGGGCAATGGCGGGCGTGAGACCGTAGCCGTCGGTCACGCGGTCGGGCACCAGGTAGTCCACCGCGCTCCAGCCCAGCGGCGCGCCCAGCAGGCGCAGGCCGCGCAGGGCCACGGCGCAGGCGGTGGCGCCGTCGCAGTCGTAGTCGGCTACGACGCAGACGCGCCGGCCGGCCGCCATCGCGTCGGCCAGCAGCCGGGCGGCCTCGGCCGCGCCCTTGAGCTGGGTGGGTGGCAGCAGGCGGTTCAGCCCGTCGTCCAGTTCGGCGGCGTCGGCCACGCCGCGCGCGGCGTACAGGCGCGCCAGCAGCGGGTGTATGCCGGCCTGCTCCAGCGCCCAGGCGGCGCGCGGCGGCACGTCGCGGGTGATCAGTTTCACAGGGTCTCCAGGGTTTTCCAGGCCGGCTCTGGGCCGCGCAGCCAGCGGCGGGCGCGCTGGCCCAGGCCGGGGCGGGCGGCGCCGCGCCAGTGGCGGGCGTGGCGCTCGCCGCACAGGGTCAGGGTGACATCGCCGCCGGTTTCGGCGTGGCGCAGCGCGGCGGCCACGGGGCCGGCGTCCAGCACCTGCCAGGCCTGGGCCCACAGGTCCCAGGCGGCCTGCAGGGCCGGTGCCCGCAGGTCCAGCGGCGCGTCGGGCAGGGCCGCGGGCGGGGCGGGCAGGGCGTCCAGCGCGCCGGCGCCGCTGATCCAGAACGAGTTGACCGGCGTGAGCCCGCGCGCGGCGCGCGCATCGGTCACGGGGTGGGTGTAGAAGAGCATCTGCGCCTCGCTCTGCAGGCGGCGCAGGCCGCGCGCGGCCGGGCCTTCGGGCAGCCAGTCGGTGAGCGATCGGCCGATCACCCGGTCCAGGCTGGCGCAGGCCAGGTCGGCAAACACCGCACCTTCGGCGCGCCAGCGCAGCGGGTGCTCGTAGACCAGGGTGATGCCGTCCTCGGCCGCCAGCGGGCTCAGGGCGTCCAGCAGCGCACGCGACTCGGCCTCGGACAGGCCCAGGTCGTCCGGGGCCAGCAGCATCACCTGCTCCATGCCCACGCTCCAGTGGCAGGGCGTGAACCAGGCGCCGGCCACCGGCTCGCCGCGCCGGTTTTCACCCGGCCCCTGGCCCAGTAGGGCGGGGCTGGCGCTGCCGGCCAGCGCGAAATAGGCCGCCCAGGGCAGCCGGCCGTCACCGGCCGCCGGCAGGCCCAGCACCCGGGCCAGCGCGCGCTCGTGCGGCGGGGTCAGGTGGTGGTCATCCCCTTCGTCGGCGCCAGCCGGCGCCAGCCGGTCCAGCAGCGCGGTCAGCCGGGGCAGCTGCAGCAGCGGGAACTGGGCGCGGCAGTCGGGCGAACTGACCGAGGCGTAGGGAATCAGCAGGTGCATGGACCCGATTGTCGGGGATGCCACAATCGCCCCAGAAACATGCAAACACCTTACGAACTCATCCTCGGCTGGCGCTACACCCGTGCCGGCCGGGCCACCCGGCGCAACGGGTTCATCTCCTTCATCTCGGGCGTGTCCATGCTGGGCATCGCGCTGGGCGTGGCCGCGCTCATCATCGTGCTCAGCGTGATGAACGGCTTCCAGAAGGAGGTGCGCGACCGCATGCTGGGCGTGCTCTCGCACATCGAGGTCTTCGCGCCCGGCGGGCAGGCCATCCCCGACCTGCCGCGCACGCTGGCCGAGGTGAAGCGCCACCCCGAGGTGGTGGGCGCCGCGCCCTTCATCGGCGCGCAGGCGCTGCTGGCGCGCGGCGAAGACATGAAAGGCGTGCTGGTGCGGGGCATCGACCCCGCGCTGGAGCCCTCCGTCACCGCCCTGGCCGGCGATCTGGCCCAGACCGTGCTGCCGCAGCTCAAGGCCGGTGAATTCGGCATCGTGCTGGGCGCCGAGCTGGCGCGTTCGCTGGGCGTGCGCGTGGGCGACGTGGTGACGCTGATCTCGCCCAGCGGGCAGGTGACGCCGGCCGGCGTGGTGCCGCGCCTCAAGCAGATGACCGTGGCCGGCGTGTTCGACTCCGGCCACTACGAATACGACTCGGCGCTGGCCATGCTGCACATCGAGGACGCTGGGCGCATCTTCCGCCTGGAAGGCCCCACCGGCGTGCGCCTGAAAATCCGCGACCTGCACCAGGCGCGCGAGGTCGCCATCCAGCTCGCCGGCATGCTCAGCGGCGACCTGCTGGTGCGCGACTGGACGCGCCAGAACCGCACCTGGTTTGCCGCCGTGCAGCTCGAAAAACGCATGATGTTCATCATCCTCACCCTCATCGTGGCGGTGGCCGCGTTCA
>CAMLQP010000076.1 GCA_946482115.1 uncultured Comamonadaceae bacterium | reverse complement strand
AGTCGCCGATGTGGTGCGCCATGAAGCTGGCGCGCGGGCTGAAGATGGTCAGGTCGGAGCCACGCTCCTTCATCTTGGCCAGCTGGTTGGTCTCGATGGACTCGCGCAGCTCGTCATCGCTGATCCTGAGCTCCGACACCTTGGGGCCGAGCTCGGGGGTCTTCAGGTTGGCGATCTGCTTGTTGCGCCACTCTTCCAGCGCCTTGGGCGCGGTGGTGTAGTGGCCATGGACATCGATGATCATGGAGCGTTCTCCTCTGTGTGTTCCGGAATAAACGGTTCAGGCCGGGGACATGCCGTGGCGCTGCTTGGCCGCCGCGGTGGCGGGCGACGCCAGGTAGTCCAGCAGCTCGCGCGCGGCCTGCGGCCGCGCGCTGGCGGCGCACACGGCGCCGGAAAAGGTGGTGATGATCTGAATCGCCGGCGGCAGCGGACCGACCACGGTGATGCCCTCCAGCGGCAGCAGCTCGCTCAGCTGCTGGAAGCCCAGTTCGACCTCGCCCCTGGCCACCAGCGAGCCCACGGGCACGCCAGGCGGCGGCACCACCAGGCGCGGGGCAATCTCGTCAGCGATGCCCCAGCGCTGGAACAGCGCGGCCAGCGCCACGCCACTGGGGCCGGTGGACCAGCTCACGCTGCGCGCGGCCCGCACGGCGCGTTTCACAGCGGCTTCGTCGGACAGGTCGGGCAGCGGCGCGCCCTTTCGCACGGCCGCCGCCACGCCGGAATGCACCATATCGACGCGGCTGCCGGCCAGCGCATGGCCACCCGCGATCAGCTTGTCGATGGCATCGGAGCCCAGGATCACGACATCGAAGACCTCGCCGGCCGCGACCCGCTTGGCCGCGTCCACGCCGCCCACGGATTCGATATGTACCGGCGCCACATGGCCTCCCACCAGCTCGGCCAGCAGCAGCCGCGTCGCCATGGAGGAAATGCCGCGCAGTTCGGGGGAGGAAGCAGCTGTCATGGCACCGATTGTGTGCAGGCCATGCACCCATGCCAAGCGCCCCCTTCCACTAGCAGGTATTTCAATTCGGCATAAATACCGCTCCGATATATCCTATGCGCCATGGATCTGAAACAGCTGGAGTATTTTGTGCGCGTGGCCGAACTGGGCAGCTTCACCCGGGCGGCCACGGTGCTCGGCATCGCCCAGCCGGCGCTGAGCCGTCAGGTGCGGCTACTGGAGGTGGAACTGCGCCAGAGCCTGCTGGTGCGCAACGGGCGCGGCGCCACGCCCACCGAAGCCGGCAAGCTGCTGCTGGCGCACGGACGCGGCATCCTGCACCAGGTGGAGCGCGCCAAGGAGGAGCTGGGCCGGGTGCGCGGCGCGCTGGCCGGGCGCGTGGCCATCGGCCTGCCGACCAGCGTGGCCAAGGTGCTCACCGTGCCGCTCACGCGCGAGTTCCGCCAGCGGCTGCCCCAGGCCTCGCTGTCCATCACCGAGGGCCTGTCCACCCATCTGGTCGAGGCACTGCTGACCGGACGGCTGGACATCGCGGTGCTCTACAACGCCGCACCCTCGCCCGACATCGAGCTGACCCCGCTGCTGGAGGAGGACCTCTTCCTGCTGCAGCGGCGCGACAGCGCGGCCAGCGGCGCGCCAGTGGACGAAGCCATCACGCTGCGCGAGGTCGCCACCGTGCCGCTGGTGATCCCGAGCCGGCCCAACGCCATCCGCATGCTGGTGGAAAGCGAGCTGGCCAACATCGGCTGCCGCCCGGACATCGCGCTGGAAATCGACGGTGTGGCCGCCATCCTAGACCTGGTGGCCGACGGCGCGGGCAGCGCCCTGCTTTCGCGCAATGCCGTGCTGACCAGTGCCCACGCCGAGCACATCGCGCTGCGCCGCGTGCATTCGCCGCGCCTGCGCACGCGGCTGAGCATCGCCGTCAGCGCCCAGCGGCCGGCCACGCTGACCCAGCAGGCGCTGATCGAGCTGATCGACCAGCTCGCGCAGCGCTTCATGGGCGACGGTGCCTAGCCGGGCGGCATGCGCCCGAAGGCCCGCAGCGACGGGTCGATGGTGTCCCATGCCAGTCCGCGTACGCCATAGGTGAGCGCGTCCGGCACGAAGCGGCCCGGTTCATCCAGGCTGCCCGCCGGCACGGCGATCAGGTCTGGCATGGCGGCAAACCGCAGGTAGACCGGCGTGCCGCAAACGGGACAGAACGCGTGGATCTTCAGGTTGCCGCTGTCGCCCGCCACCGTCCAGTGCGCGGCTTCGCCGGTGATGGCCATGTCGGCCTGCGCGGGGAAGGTCAGCCAGGAGCCATGCCCGGTTCCGCTGCGCCGCTGGCAGTCGCGGCACTGGCAATGGTTCTGGAACACGGGCTGGTGCGGGGTGAGGTAGCGGACCGCGCCGCACGCGCAGCCGCCGGTGTAGGGCCGGTTCATGAAGGGGACTCCGCTCAGGCGGCCACGGGCTTGGCGAAAACGTCGATGCCATGGCCCGTTTCCAGCAAGGATTTCAGGCTCGACAGCACCACCGGCCAGCCCTGCTGGATGCCCTTGGCCATGCCGCTGCCGGCCTCGAGCTCGTCGTGGGTGACGGTCAGGCGCACCATGCCCTCGTAGGGCACGAGATCGAAGCTGACCCGGCTGTAAGCGGCCGGATCGGTGGCCTGGGAAGCATTCGCCCAGGTGATCACCAGGCGGGTGGGCGGCTGCACCTCGACCACCTTGCCGACCAGCTGGAGCGTGCGTTGCGCGTCGTCGCGCACATGCTGCCAGTCCGATCCGGGTCTCCAGTCGGAGACGTTCTCGTGGCCCCAGTAGCGACGTGCGATCTCGGGTCTGGTGATGGCCTCGAACACCTTTTCGGGTGTCGACCGGATGTAGGTCACATAAACGAAGCTCGTCTTCCCGGCGTCCATCTTCACTCTCCTTCGAGTTCCTTCTTGAGGTCATGCAGCAGGCTGAGCCGCTGATGTTCGAATTTCCGCACCCACCGCTCGTAGACCTCGTGCAGCGGCACCGGGTTGATGAAGTGCAGCTTCTCGCGTCCGCGCCAGACCGTGCTCACCAGGCTGGCCGCCTCCAGGATGCCGATGTGCTGGGTGGCCGACTGCCGCGCCATGTCCAGGTGCTCGCAGAGCGCGCCCAGCGTCTGCCCGTTGCGTTCGCACAGCAGGTCGAGCAGCTTTCTGCGTGTCGGGTCGGCCAGTGCCTTGAATACCTTGTCAGCGTCCATCCGTGGTGTGGGTGTGTGAGTGGCATTTTATGCAGGCATTTACCTGCATGTCAACCCGCCCCGTCGTTTCCCCGGTGTGGCCGGCCGGCTCATCGCCGGCCACGCCCCGCACCAGCCGCAAGCCGTTGAACACCACCAGCAGGCTGGCACCCATGTCGGCGAAGACGGCCATCCACAGGGTGGCCTGCCCGACCAGCGCGAGCACCAGGAACACCGCCTTGATGCCCAGCGCCAGCGCGATGTTCTGCCATAGCACGCCGTGCGCGCGCTGCGACAGCCGTATGGTCTCGGGCAGACGCCTCAGGTCGTCGTTCATGACCACGATGTCGGCCGCCTCCAGGGCGGTGTGGCTGCCGGCACCCCCCATGGCGAAGCCGATCTGTGCCTGGGCCAGCGCAGGCGCGTCGTTGATGCCGTCGCCCACCATGGCCACGAAGCCCGACCGCTCCTGCAGCGCGGCGACGGCGTCCAGCTTGTGCCCCGGCAGCAGGTTGCCGCGGATGTCGTCCACGCCCGCCTGTGTCCCCACGGTGCGCGCCGTGGCCTCGTTGTCGCCGGTCAGCATCACCGTGCGCACGCCCAGCGCCTTCAGTTCGGCCACGGCCTGGGCCGAACCGGGCTTGAGGGTGTCGGCCACCGCCGCTATGGCCAGCACGCGGCGGTCATCGGCCAGCAGGGTCACGGTGCGGCCGGCCTGCTCGTGTGCCAGCAGGCGCGCTTGCAGCCCGGGGCTACACTGCCCACCCTCCTCCATCCAGCGCTGGTTGCCCAGCAGGTAGACCTGGCCAGCGATGCGGCCCGCCACGCCGCGCCCGGCCATCGCGTGGAAACCATCCACCTCGCGCACGGCACCCCGCAGGCCGGCGGCCAGCGCTCTGGACACCGGGTGGTCCGAGCGGTCGGCCAGGCTGCGCGCCAGCGCCTGTGCCTCCTCGGCCGGCACATCGGTCGCCACGGATTCAAAAGCCACCAGTTGCGGCTTGCCGGTGGTGAGGGTGCCGGTCTTGTCGAGCGCGACCGCGCGGATCTTGCGCGCGTCCTCCAGGTACACGCCGCCCTTGATCAGGATGCCCCGGCGCGCGGCGGCCGCCAACGCGCTGACCACCGTGACCGGCGTGGAAATCACCAGCGCGCACGGGCAGGCGATGACCAGCAGCACCAGTGCCTTGTAGGCCGCCTGCTGCCAGGGCCAGCCCAGCAGCCAGGGCGCGAGCGCGGCCACGCCAAGCGCCAGCACGAACACCACCGGCGTGTACCACGCCGAGAAGGCATCGACAAAACGCTGCGTGGGCGCGCGAGTGCCTTGCGCCTGCTCCACGGCGTGGACGATGCGCGCCAGCAGGCTGTCGCCGGCCGGCGCGGTCACGCGGATCTCCAGCGCGGCGGCCTGGTTGATGGTGCCGGCGAACACCGCGTCGCCCGGCGCCTTGTCCACCGGCAGGCTCTCGCCGGTGACGGCCGACTGGTCGATGGCGCTCTGGCCGGTCAGCACCACGCCGTCCAGCGGCACACGCTCGCCGGGGCGGATGCGCACCACCGCCTCCAGCGGGATGTCCCCGGCGAGCTGCTCCACCCAGCTGCCGTCAGGCTGGCGCACCTGCGCGCGCCCGGGCGCCAGGGCCATCAGGCTGGCGATGGCACCGCGCGCACGGTCCACCGCGCGCGCCTCGATGGCCTCGGCCAGCGCGTACAGCGCCATCACCATCGCGGCTTCAGGCCACTGGCCGATCAGGAACGCCCCGGTGACCGCCACGGTCATCAGCGCGCTGATGTTGAGACGGCCCTGGCGCAGGGCCGCCAGGCCCTTGGCATAGACCTCGAAACCCGCCAGCCAGATCGCCACGACCGCGACGGCCAGACCGGCGGCCCCGATACCCGCAAAGTGCAGTGCCTCGGCACCCAGCGCCAGCAGCAGCGACAGCCCCAGGCGGCCCCAAAGCGCCCACCAGCGCGCCCACCGCCGCCGCCCACCACCCTCAACCGTCACGGGCACCGGCGGAAAACCCGCCCGCGCCAGCGCCGCCACGGCGGCGTCCAGCGCGTCGGGCGCCGCGTCAATCTTCAGCGTGCGCTCGCCCAGGCTGAAGCGCAGCGCGCGAACGCCGGCGATGCCATCGAGCGCGCGGCGGATTTCCGCCTCCTCGGCCGCGCAGTCCATGTTGGCGATGTGAAAAGTGTTCATCTGAAGGTCGTTCCAGTCGGTTTCCCGTCATTGGAAACCCTGTACCAACTACAGAGTCAAGCCTAGAATCCGGCCCATGAAGATCGGTGAACTCGCCAGCCGCACCGGCACGCCGGTGGAGACCGTGCGCTACTACGAGCGCGAAGGCCTGCTGCCCGAGCCCGCGCGCACCGGGAGCAACTACCGCGACTATGGCGAGCCGCACGCCGAGCGCCTGTCCTTCATCCGCCACTGCCGGGGGCTGGACATGACGCTGGACGAGATCCGCGTGCTGCTGCGTTTCAAGGATGCTCCCGAAGACAACTGCGGCGAGGTCAACAACCTGCTGGACGAGCACATCCGCCACGTGTCGCGGCGCATCGCGGCCCTGCGCGACCTGGAGCGCCAGCTCAAGGTGCTGCGCCAGACCTGCCGCGAAGCCCAGGCTGCCAGCACCTGCGGCATCCTGGCCGAACTGAGCGACGGCAGCCGCCTGGCCCCGACACCGCCGACGGAACTGCACGTGCACGGCACGCACAAGGGCGGCGTGGCCGGACACGGCCACCGGCACTGAGCCAGCCGCTCAGCCCGCCACCAGCCGTATCGCGGGCATCACCCGCTCGGCTTCGCTGCGGCGCTCCAGCGCCAGCCGCATGTTCATCTGCGCCACCTCGGTATGCTCGGTCGCCAGCGCCTGCGCGCGCGCGCCCTCGCCGCGTCTGAGCGCATCAAACAGCAGGTGGTGCTGGCGGTGGGCGTACAGCATCCAGTCGCGGTCCTGCGTCACGGTGCCCTGCATGGGCAGCATGGCCGAGGCCGGCGCGAACGGCAGCTTGTCGTTGAGCGCCACCGCGCGCTGCAGGGCGCGGTTGCCGCTGGCCTCGAGGATGAGCGCGTGGAAGCGGTCGTTCATGGCCGCATAGGCGGCGTAGCTGTCCAGCGTGAGCGGGTTGTCGGCCAGCGCGCGGTCGCCGTCCTCCAGGCAGGCTTCCAGCTCGCGCTGCAGCTGCCGCGTCACCCCGTGTTCGGCCACCAGGCGCGCGGCCATGCCTTCCAGGTGGCCGCGCACGGCGATGGCGTCCATCACCTCCTGGGCGGTGAACTGGCGCACCACGTAGCCGCCGGTGTCGTTGGCCAGCACCAGGCCTTCCTGCTCCAGCGTCACCAGCGCGGCGCGCACCGGCGTGCGCGAGGCGCCCAGGCGCTCGGCCAGCTGCTGTTCGGCCAGGCGCTGGCCGGGCTCGAAATCACCGCGCAACACGAGGTCGCGCAGCTGCATCAGAACGGTCTCTTGCAGGCTCATGGCTATGAATGTACACTGAATTCACATTTTAGTATACCGTTTTCAGGAGACACGATGAAAGCCGAGCAGAACGAACGGATCACGCGCGTGGGCCCCGGCACGCCCTGCGGCCAGCTGATGCGCCACTACTGGCACCCGGTGGCCCTGCTCGACGAATTCGACCCCGCGCAGGACCCGCGCATGGCGGTGCGCCCGGTCAAGGCGGTGCGCCTGCTTGGCCAGGATCTGGTGCTGTGGCGCGACACGGCCGGCAGCTTCAGCCTGATCGACCGCGACTGCCCGCACCGGGGCGCCGACCTGGCCTACGCGCGCCACGAGGGCGACGGCCTGCGTTGCCCCTTCCACGGCTGGAAGTTCGACGCCACCGGCCAGTGCGTGGAAACCCCGGCCGAGCCCGCCGGCAGCACGCTGTGCAAGAAGGTGCGCCAGCGCAGCTACCCGGTACAGGTGCGCAGCGGCGTGGTGATGGCCTGGCTGGGCCCGGAGGGTGCCACGCCGCCGCCGCTGCCCGCGCTGGACTGCTTCGTCGCGCCGGACAGCCACACCTTCGCCTTCAAGGGTCTGTGGCACTGCAACTGGCTGCAGTCGTTCGAGGTCGGCATCGACCCCGCGCACGCCTCGTACCTGCACCGCTTCTTCTTCGATGAATCGCTGGACGACAGCTATGGCAAGCAGTTCCGCGGCGCCAGCGCTGGCGACGTGGCGGGCGAGCGCTGGCCCATGACGCGCGTGATGCGCGAATTCGGCCAGCCCGACATCAGCTACGAACCCGTGACCCACGGCCTGCGCATCACTGCCCTGCGCCGCATGACCGAGGCGCTGACCCACGTGCGCGTGACCCACGCGGTGTTCCCCAACACCTTCGTCATCCCGCTGTCCGAGAGCATGACCATCACGCAGATGCACGTGCCGGTGGACGACACCCGCAACTACTGGTACGCCTTCTTCACCAGCTTCGCCGGCCCGGTGGACAAGCGCACCATGCGCGAGCAGCGCCTGAAAGCCGTGACCCTGCCCGAGTACGCGCCGAAAAGCGGCCGCCACAACCACTGGGACTACAACCCCGAGGAGCAGGCCTCGCGCACCTACCTCGGCATGGGCGAGGACGACATCAACGTGCACGACCAGTGGGCGTGCGAGAGCATGGGCGCGATCCAGGACCGCACCCGCGAACACCTGGGCACCAGCGACAAGGTCATCATGGCCAACCGCCGGCTGCTGCTGCAGGCGATAGACACCGTGGAAGCCGGCGGTATACCGCCCGGCACCGCCGACGCCAGCCTGCTGCCGCTGATCCACGGGCCCGACACGCTGGACGGCATTGCCCCCGCCGGCGACTGGCAGGACTGGTGGCAGCGCGCGGTGGACGCGCGCCGCGCCGCCGCGCCCTGGCAGGCCACCGGACAGGTGAAGGCATGACGGCCTTTGCCGAACGCTGCGGCCTGCACACGCCCGGGCGCGAGGCCGGGCTGCAGCGCCTGCTGCAGCGGCTGCGCGACGAGCGCATCGAACGCGTGCGCTTCGGCTGGTGCGACGCCCACGGCATGCTGCGCGGCAAGACGCTGATGGCCGGCGCGGTCGAGTCCGCGCTGCGCAACGGCGTCGGCATGGTGGGCACGATGATGCTGAAGGACAGCTCCGACCGCACCGCCTGGAAGGTGTTCGAGCCAGGCGGCACCGACGACATCCCCGGCTTCGGCGGCGCCAGCAACCTGCTGCTGCTGGGCGACCCCGACAGCCTCACGCCACTGCCCTGGAGCCCCGGCACCGCCTGGCTGCGCTGCCAGCCCTGGCACCCCGACGGCCGGCCGGTGGAGATCGACAGCCGCCGCGCGCTGCAGCAGGCGCTGGAACGCCTGGCGCGCGCGGGCCACGGCCTCAAGACCGGGCTGGAGGTCGAGTTCCACATTTACCGCATCGTGGACGACGCGCCACAGCTGGACCCCGAGCGCGCTGCCTGGCCCGGCGAGCCGCCCGCGCTGCGCATGATCCACCCCGGCTACAACCTGCAGGCCGAGGCGCTGATCGACATGGCCGACGAGCCCTTGTCCATCGTGCAGCGCACCGCGCAGGCGCTGGGCCTGCCGCTGCAGTCGCTGGAAATCGAGCTCGGCCCCAGCCAGGTGGAAGCGGTGTTCGACGCCACCGATGCCCTCACGGCCGCCGACCAGATGGTGCTGTTCCGCAACGGCGTGCGCCAGGCCCTGCGCCGCGCCGGCTACCTGGCCACCTTCATGTGCCGGCCACCCTTCCCCAACATCATGTCCAGCGGCTGGCACCTGCACCAGTCGCTGGTGTCGCTGGCCGACGGCTCCAACGCCTGCGTGCGCGAAGTGCCCGCGCCCGGCACCACGCCGGCCGACGCCACCCACGTGCTGTCCGACGCCGGCGCGCACTGGCTGGCCGGCCTGCTGGCGCACGCGCCGGGCATGACGGCGCTGTGCACCGCCACTGCCAACGGCTTCGGCCGCTTCCGGCCCAACGCGCTGGCGCCGCAGTCGGTGCTGTGGGGGCTGGACAACCGGGGCGCGATGCTGCGCGTGGTGGGCGGCGCAGGCGACAAGGCCACCCGCATCGAGAACCGCCTGGGCGAGCCGGCGGCCAACCCCTATCTCTACATGGCGGCTCAGGTGCACGCGGGCCTGGACGGGCTGGAGCGGCGCCTGCCGCCGCCACCCGCCACCGAAGCCCCCTACGCACCCGATGCCGGGCGTCTGCCCGACCGGCTGGACCTCGCCCTGGACGCGCTGGAACGCGACGAAGCCCTGCGCGAGGGCCTGGGCGAGGCGGTGGTGCGGCACTACACGCGCATCAAGCGCAGCGAGGCCGAACGCCATGCGCAGGCCGAGGACAAGGCCGCGTTCGAGCGGCGGGAATACCTGAGCCGGATCTGAGCCGCAGCGGTATCAGGCCGTGCCCAGCCCGTCCGTGCCGTCCGCGCCCGCGATGATCTTGACCAGCAGCTGCATGAACTGCTCGCGCTCGGCCGCCGACAGCGGCGCCATGATGCGCTCCTGGGCCTGCTCGACCGCGCGCTGCATGGCGTTCGCCACGCGCATGCCCTCTTCCGACACCCACAGCAGGCGGCGGCGCCGGTCGGCCGCGTCGGGCTCGCGGCGCAGCCAGCCCTTGTTCTCGAGCCGCCCCACCACCGACCCGGCGGTGGCCGCGTCCAGCACCACGTGGCTGGCCAGGCTGACCTGGTCGATGCCCGGCGCGTCCATCAGCGCGTTCAGGATCGCGAACTGCACGGGTGTCACGTCGAAGGCCGCCGTCTCCTCCATGAACAGGGCCACGGCCACCTGTTGCGCGCGGCGGATCAGGTGGCCGGGCGCATGGCGGAAGTCGTAACTCTGGAGCGTATCGGCGGCTGGCATGGCCGCAGTGTAACGAGCCGACAGCCTAGTGAAACTACTGAGTCCCGCCTTAATAAGCATACTTATCATAAACCCTGAAAACCTGCCCGCTCAACCCGTCCCGAAGGGCGTGATGGAAACCGTGAAAGCCGAACGCCAGCGCCTGTACGAGGCGATGTCGCCGCTGAACCTGACGCCGCTGTGGGAGGTGCTGCACGCGCTGGTGCCGCCGCAGCCGCGCAGCCGCTGCGAGCCCGCGCTGTGGCGCTACGGGGCGCTGCGCCCGCACCTGATGCGCGCAGGCGAGGTCATCACCGCCGAGGAGGCGGTGCGCCGCGTGCTGATCCTGGAGAACCCCGCCCTGCGCGGCCACAGCTGCATCACGCCGTCGCTCTACGCGGGGCTGCAGCTCATCCTGCCCGGCGAGGTGGCCCCTGCGCACCGCCACACCCAGAGCGCCCTGCGCTTCGTGGTCGAGGGCCGGGGCGCCTACACCGCCGTCGGCGGCGAGCGCGCCACCATGGCGCCGGGCGACTTCATCATCACGCCCAGCTGGGCCTGGCACGACCATGGCAGCGAAGCGGACGGGCCGGTGGTCTGGCTGGACGGCCTGGACATCCCCATGCTGCAGTTCTTCGAGGCCGGTTTCGCCGAGAACCACCCCCAGGCCTCGCAGACCGTGGGCCGGGCCGAGGGCACCAGCTGGCACCGCTACGGCGCCAACATGCTGCCGGTGCGCCACGACGCGCCCTATGGCGCCACCTCGCCCCTTTTCAGCTACCCCTACGCGCGCACCCGCGAGGCGCTGCACGCGCTGGAGCGCGACGCGCCCATCGACGACTGGGACGGCGTGCGGCTGCGCTACGCCAACCCCGCCACCGGCGGCTACCCGATGCCGACCATGGCCACCTTCATGCAGCGCCTGCCGGCCGGTTTCTCGGGCCGGCCCTGGCGCCAGACCGACGGCTCCGTGTTCAGCGTGGTCGAGGGCGCGGGCCGTGTCATGATCACGCGCGACGACAGGACGTGGACGCTGGACTTCGGCCCGCGCGACCACTTCGTGATCCCCTCCTGGCACACGGCCCGCTGGCAGACCGACGCGGGCTGCGTGCTGTTCAGTTATTCAGACCGCCCGGCGCAGCAGGCGCTGGGCCTGCACCGGGAAGAAAGGATGGCCCATGCCGGCTGATTTCGTTTTCGCGCCGCCCGCCACCGTGTCCGTGCCTGTCGTGGGGCAGACGGCGCGTTTTCCGGTCCACCGCATCTACTGCGTGGGCCGCAACTACGAGGAACACGCCAAGGAGATGGGCTTCACCGG
>CAMLQP010000075.1 GCA_946482115.1 uncultured Comamonadaceae bacterium | reverse complement strand
CGGGAAATACTTCTGGTTGGCCTTCATCGTGAGGATGAGGCACTCCTGCGGCACGTCGAGGAACTCCTTTTCGAATTCGCACACCAGCACGTTGGGGCGCTCGACCAGCGCGGTCACCTCGTCCAGCAGCGCGTCGTCGTCGATGGGCTTGCAGCCGCCGCCCACCTGCGCGGCCGCGGCCTGCAGCTGGCGCACGATCTCGGCGCGGCGTTCGGCGAAAGAGGCGATCACGGCGCCTTCACCAGCCAGGGTGGCGGCGTAGGCATCGGCGCTGGGGATCGCGACCGGATCGACCTGGGCTTCGAAACGGTGGCCGTGCGTATGGCGGCCCGCCGAAAGGCCCAGCGCGCCCACGGGCACCACGGCGTCGCCGTGCAGCGCCACCAGCGCGTGCGCCGGGCGCACGAACTTCACGTCGGTCCAGCCGTCGGCCAGCTGGTAGGTCATGACCTTGGGAATGGGCAGCCTGGCCAGCGCCTCGTCCAGCGCGGCCTGCAGGCCCTGGGCCAGGGTGGCACCCTGGGCGGTGCTGTCGAAGTACAGCGCCTCGTTCTTGCCCTCGCCTTCGCGGCGCAGGCCGGCCACGGCGGAGGCATCGGCGCCCACCGAGGCCAGCTTCTTGAGCAGCGCGGGCGTGGCCTGGCCGCTGGCGTCCAGCGCCACCGATACCGGCATGAGTTTCTGCGACACGGACTGGTCGGCAGCTTGCGCGGCGACGGCGCTCACGTGCGCGGCCAGGCGGCGCGGCGAGGCGTAGGTGGTGAGCACCGAGGCGGCGCCCGCCAGGCCCTGGGCCTGCAGACGGTCAAACAGCGCGGTGCCGAAGGCCTCGCCCAGCTTCTTCAGTGCCTTGGGCGGCAGTTCCTCGACAAACAGTTCAACGAGAAGGTTCGCGGTCGTCATGGTTGTTGTGCTTTCAGGCGGCCTTCTTCGTCATCGATTCGACCCATTCGCGCGGGGCCATCGGGAAGCCCAGGCGCTCGCGGCTCTCGTAGTAGCTTTGCGCGACGCTGCGCGCGAGGTTGCGGATGCGGCCGATGTAGGCGGCGCGTTCGGTCACGCTGATGGCACCGCGCGCGTCCAGCAGGTTGAAGGTGTGGGCGGCCTTGAGCACCTGTTCGTAGGCCGGCAGCGCCAGCTGCTGCTCCATCAGGTGCCGCGCCTGCTTTTCGTACGCCCCGAAGGCGGTGAACAGGAAGTCGGCATCGGAATGCTCGAAGTTGTAGGTCGACTGCTCGACCTCGTTCTGGTGGTAGACGTCGCCGTAGCTCAGGTCATCGGTCCACTTCAGGTTGTAGACGTTGTCCACGCCCTGCAGGTACATCGCCAGGCGCTCCAGACCGTAGGTGATCTCGCCGGTGATGGGCTTGCAGTCGATGCCGCCGACCTGCTGGAAGTAGGTGAACTGCGTCACCTCCATGCCGTTGAGCCAGACCTCCCAGCCCAGGCCCCAGGCGCCCAGCGTGGGGTTCTCCCAGTCGTCCTCGACGAAGCGGATGTCGTTCTTCTTCAGGTCAAAGCCCAAGGCTTCGAGCGAGCCCAGGTAGAGCTCCAGGATGTTGGCCGGCGCGGGCTTGAGCACCACCTGGTACTGGTAGTAGTGCTGCAGGCGGTTGGGGTTCTCGCCGTAGCGGCCGTCCTTGGGGCGGCGGCTGGGCTGCACGTAGGCGGCCTTCCAGGGCTCGGGGCCCAGCGCGCGCAGGAAGGTGGCGGTGTGGCTGGTGCCGGCACCCACCTCCATGTCGTAGGGCTGCAGCAGCGCGCAGCCCTGGTCGGCCCAGTACGACTGCAGTTTCAGGATGATTTGCTGGAAGGTCAACATGACGGCGGGAAGAAAAAAGACCGGCCGCAGCAAGGCGCGGCCGAGGTTCCCTGCATTTTACGGGCGGCGGCGGCCCGCCCAGGCCAGGGCCAGCAGCAGCGCGGCCCCCAGGCCCAGCGGCCACAGGCCCCAGCGCGCCGCCCAGCGGGCAAACGGCGTCAGTCCCTCGCGGCCGCGCACCTCGGCATCCAGGCCGCCGCGCGTGAGGCGCGGCAGCGCGTGGGTCACCCGGCCGGTGTGGTCGATCACCGCCGTGGCCCCTGTATTGGTGGCGCGCAGCATGGGCCGCCCGAGCTCCATGGCGCGCAGGCGCGAGATCTGCAGGTGCTGGGCGATGGCCACGGTGTCGCCGAACCAGGCGATGTTGCTCAGGTTGACCAGCACCGTGGGCGCGGTGGGTGTGTCGGCGAAGCCCACGGCCAGTTCCTCGCCGAACAGGTCTTCATAGCAGATGTTGGGCGCCAGCCGCTGGCCGCCGAAAGCCAGCGGCGGCTGGCCCAGGCCGCCGCGCGCGAAATCACCCAGCGGGATGTTCATCATCCGCACGAACCAGCGAAAGCCCGTCGGGATGAACTCGCCGAACGGGACGAGGTGGGACTTGTCGTAGCGGTGGAAGGCCTGCAGCGCGGCGGTGGGCGGGTCTTCGTGGCCGGCTGGCGCGGCACCGGCCTGCAGCGCGCGCGCAGCGGCGTCCGGCGTCCAGCCCCAGACCGAGTTGGTGTAGCCCGCCTCAAAGTCCCCCAGAGGCAGCCCCAGCAGTACGGCACCGCGGCCGTCGGCCACGGCGCGCCACAGCGGGCGCCAGTAGTCCAGCGGCTGCTGCTGCGGCAGCTGGGGGATCGCCGTCTCGGGCGCCACCACCAGCGTGGGCTGCGGCCGCGCCACGGCCGCGCGGATCTGGTCGCCGTACCAGGACAGCGCCTGCGGCAGGCCGCTGCTGCCGCTGAACTTCTCGTCCTGGGCGATGTTGCCCTGCAGCAGCCTGACCGCCAGCCCGCCGGCGTCGCTGCCCGTCTCGCGCAGGCGGTCGCCACCGGCCGACCACCACAGGCCACCGGCCAGGCACAGGCCCAGCAGCCCGCCGCGCCAGGCCCGCGACGGCAGCGCCGCCGCCAGTGCCGCCAGCACCGCCGCCACGGCACCGATGCCGTAGACGCCCAGCCAGGGCGCGAGGGCCGTCAAGGTGTCGGCGTGGGCGTAGCCGATGGCCCCCCAGGGAAAGCCGGTGAACCAGGTGGCGCGGGCGAGTTCCGCGAACGTCCACAGCGCCGCCAGCGCCAGCGCCTGGCTCCAGGCGGCCGAGGCGCGCCAGCGCCACCACAACGCGAGCGCCACGGCGTAGTACAGCGCCAGGCAGGCCGCCAGCGCCCAGACGGCGAAGGCCGCCAGCGGCGCCGGCAGGCCGCCGTAGGTGTGCATGGAGACGTACAGCCACCAGAAGGTGGCCGCGAGCCACGCCGTGGCCAGCACCCAGCCGCGCAGCACGGCCCGCCGGCCGGTGGGGGCGGCCCGCACCACCCACAACCCCAGGGCCAGCGCCAGCAGCTGCAGCAACCCCGACGGCTGGTCGGCGGTCAGGCTCAACGAGGGCACGGAGGCGAACGGCCAGGCAAGCGCAAAGGCCTGTGCAACCCCGGCCAGCACCACCGCCAGCAGGGCGGCCAGCTCGCGCAACACGGAGGGCCGGGCCGTCACGCCTCGGCCGGCTGCGGCATGGCCTTGAACCACTTGACCGCGCCGCCCTTGGTGTGCAGCACGGTGAAGCGCAGGTGCCCCAGGTCGTGGAATTCGCCCCGGCGCGGCACATGGCCCATGGCGTGGGCGATCATGCCGCCTATGGTGTCGAAGCCGTCTTCCGGCAGGTCCAGCCCAAAGGACTCGTTGATGCGCTCGATGGCGCAGTCACCGCTGACGCGCCAGGTGCCGTCGGCCAGCGCGTAGATCTCGCCGTCGTCCTCGTGCTCGTCGAACTCGTCCTCGATCTCCCCGACGATCTCTTCCAGCACATCCTCGATGGTGATGAGGCCGGCCACGCGGCCGAACTCGTCGATTACGATGGCGAGGTGGTTGCGGTTGCCGCGGAACTCGCGCAGCAGGTCGTTCAGGCCCTTGCTTTCGGGCACGAAGGTGGCGGGGCGCAGCAGGGCACGCAGGTTCAGCTCGGGCGCCCGCTGCAGCTTGAGCAGGTCCTTGGCCAGCAGGATGCCGATGATGTTTTCGCGCTCGCCTTCATAGACCGGGAAGCGCGAGTGCGCAGTGTCGATGACCAGGTGCAGCAGGTCGTCGAATGGCGCATGGATGTCCAGCACATCCATGCGCGGGGCGGCCACCATCACGTCGCCGGCGGTCATGTCGGCGATGCGGATCACGCCCTCGAGCATGACCCGTGATTCGGCGTTGATGATGTTGTTGTCTTCCGCCTCGGCGAGCGTCTCTATGAGCTCGTCCTTGGAATCCGGCCCCGGGTTGATGAACTCGGCCAGCTTCTGGAGAAATCCGCGTTTGTCTTCATGCCTCACGCTGCGGTGAGGCGACGGACTGGGATAGGGGTCTGTCACTGTCGGACGGGGTAGTTGCTACGGAACAAGGATACCCCAAGCCCATGACAGGCCCTATCGGGCTTTCTCCCGGGCGTCGCGCACGCCCTGGCGGATGTCCTGCAGAGCGCCGAGGAAGTCCCAGAACTGCTTGGCCTGCACCTTGAGGGTGTAGTCGGTGCGCGCCACCTGCTCCTCCACCAGCTCGGTCACGCGTGAATCGAAATCGGCCGGCGGCAGGCGCAGGTGGGCCTGGCTCTCGGAGCCGTCGCGCTCGATGGTGGCGCCGGCCTTGCGTGCGATGCGCAGCATGGCCGTGTTCTCGCTCAGCGCGTGGATGAACAGCATGTCCACGCCTTCGTTGCGGGCGTGCATGGCGGCGCGGTCGAACAGGCGCTGGCCGTAGCCACGCCCGCGTGCCGGCTTGGCCACGCTGACACCGAACTCGGCGCAGCTGCGCCACTTGGGATCGACCGAGAACGCCAGGTGGGCCATGGCCAGCAGCTCGAGGCGGCGGTTGTAGATGCCGAAGATCTCGTCCCGGTCGAAATCCAGGCTTTCGGCGTAGCGCCGGATCTGCGCGTCATTGGCCGCATAGCCGAACCGCAGGAAGCGGTCGCGCTCGTCCAGAGCCAGCAGGTGGCGGGCGATGCGCTCGCGGTGGCTGGGGCCCAGCGAGCGTATGGGCACCAGCAGGGGGGTGGGCTTGGGAGGCAGTTCGTCGACCATGCGGATCAATTTAAGGGTTAACCCCAGGTTCTCCAATGGATTCGGCGCTCTAACCGATCAACGGTCGTCATCAAAAATGTCAGATCGGGACCGCCGTGGTGGCCTTGACGTGGTCCAGCACGAAGCTGGTCTTGCAATCCTGCACGCTGGGGTGCTTGAGCAGCGTGTCCATGATGAAGCGGCTGTAGTGCCCCATGTCGGCCACCACCAGGCGCAGCAGGTAGTCCATTTCACCGGTCAGCGCCATGCATTCCACCACCTCGGGCCAGGTGAGCACACTGGCGCGGAAAAGGTCCATGGGGTTGCGCTTGTGGCTTTCGGTGTGCTTTTCGAGCCGCACGTTGATGTAGGCCGTGAGCCCCAGACCCACGCGCTCGGGCTTGACCAGGGCTACATAGCGGTCGATCACGCCGGCGTCTTCCAGCCGCTTCACCCGCCGCAGCACCGCGCTGGGCGAGAGCTTCACCGCCTCGGCGATCTGGTCGTAGGTGGCCCGTCCATCCACCTGCAGCATGCGCAGGATCAGCCGGTCGATCTTGTCCAGTGCGTTGTTTTCCATGATTTTGCAATTTTCCTGCAAATCAATCGATTTGTGCGCCCTAAAACGCAGTAAAAGTGCTTCACTGTGGTTCTACAGTGCCGGGATTGCCCCATCCCAGCAGGAGACAGCCCATGAGCGCCCCCACGACCACCACCGACTGGCCCAACCCCATGGGCACCGACGGCTTCGAATTCATCGAATACGCCGCGCCCGATCCGGCCGCCATGGGCGCGCTATTCGAACGCATGGGCTTCGCCGCCGTCGCGAAACACCGGCACAAGAACGTGACGTTGTATCGCCAGGGCGAGATCAACTTCATCCTCAACGCCGAGCCCGACAGCTTCGCGCAGCGTTTCGCGCGCCTGCACGGCCCCAGCATCTGCGCCATCGCCTTTCGCGTGCAGGATGCCAAGGCCGCTTACGAACGCGCCCTGTCGCTGGGCGCATGGGGCTACGCTGGCCAGGCCGGCCCGGGCGAGCTCAACATCCCGGCCATCAAGGGCATTGGTGACAGCCTGATCTACCTGGTGGACCGCTGGCGCGGCAAGAACGGCGCCCAGCCCGGCGACATCGGCAACATCGGTTTCTTCGACGTCGACTTCGAGCCGCTGCCTGGCGTGCGGGGTGACGCCGCCATCAACCCGGTGGGCCATGGCCTGACCTACATCGACCACCTGACGCACAACGTGCACCGTGGCCGCATGGCCGAATGGGCCGACTTCTACGAGCGCCTGTTCAACTTCCGCGAGGTGCGCTACTTCGACATCGAGGGCCAGGCCACCGGCGTCAAGAGCAAGGCCATGACCAGCCCCTGCGGCAAGATCCGCATCCCCATCAACGAAGAAGGCAACGAGAAGGCCGGCCAGATCCAGGAGTACCTGGACCGCTACCACGGCGAGGGCATCCAGCACATCGCGCTGGGCTCGACCAACCTCTACGACACGGTGGACGCGCTGCAGATGGCGGGCCTCAAGCTGCTGGAAACCAGCGACACCTACTACGAGCTGCTGCCCAAGCGCATCCCCAACCACGGCGAGGACCTCGAAGGCCTCAAGGCGCGCAACATCCTGGTCGATGGCGCCCACGGTGAACTGCTGCTGCAGATCTTCAGCGAGAACCAGCTCGGCCCCATCTTCTTCGAGTTCATCCAGCGCAAGGGCAACCAGGGCTTCGGCGAGGGCAACTTCAAGGCCCTGTTCGAGACCATGGAGCTCGACCAGATGCGGCGCGGCGTCCTGAAGACTCCGGCCTGACACGAAGGAGCCGACCATGGCCGTCGAACCCGTCGTTTACGGCGCCGCCGAACGCCCCCCCCGTGGCGACTACAGCCGCGCGCGCGCCGACTACACCTGCGAGCAGGACTGGGCCGCCTACACCGAGGCCGACCACGACACCTACCGCCGCCTGCACCAGCGCCAGACGGCGCTGCTGCCGGGCCTGGCCTGCGACGCCTTCATCGCCGCACTGCCCCGGCTGGGGGTGAGCGAGCGCATCCCGCGCTTCGACGACATCAACGAACGCCTGTACCAGGCGACGAAGTGGCAGATCGTGGCCGTGCCCGGGCTGATCCCCGAGGTGCCGTTCTTCAGCCTGCTGGCCGAGCGCAAGTTCCCGGTGACGGACTGGATTCGCACGCCCGAGGAGTTCGACTACGTGGTCGAGCCCGATATCTTCCACGACCTGTTCGGCCATGTGCCGCTGCTGTTCGACCCGGTGCTGGCCGACTACGTGCAGCGCTATGGCCAGGGCGGCCTGAAGGCGCACGCGCTGGGCGCCTGCGAGCAGCTGAGCCGGCTGTACTGGTACACGATCGAGTTCGGGCTCATGCGGCAGAAGGACGGCTTGCGGGCCTACGGCGCCGGCATCCTGAGCTCACCGGGCGAACTGCCCTACAGCGTGCAGAGCACCGAGCCGCAGCGCATCCAGCTGGATCTGCTGCGCTGCATGCGCACGCGTTACAAGATCGACACCTACCAGCAGACCTATTTCGCCATCGACAGCTTCGAGCAACTGTTCGAGCTGACCGCACCCGACTTCACGCCCTACTACGAGCAGGTGAAGTCGCTGGGCGAAATCGCGGCCAATCAGAGCATCGCGAGCGACGTGTCCATCACCGCCGGGTGATAGGCCAGGGCCACGTGGGGAACGCCGCGCAGGAAGCGGTTGTCCGCCCCCGGCAGCGTGGCCGTGCTCACGGGGAAGACGATGTTGTCGCAGTTGGAATACCAGCAGGTGAAGCGCCGGTAGAGGCCAGGCGGTTCGCCCGCCGCCAGGGTGCGCAGCCAGGCGCCCGTGTCGCTCATCTGGCGGCCGTTGGGCAAGCGGCTCAGACGGCCCAGCCAGGTGCCGCGGTGCGGCGATCCGATGGTGACCACGTGGTGCACGCGCGCCTCGGCCCCCGGTCCGGCCGCGCGCAGCCAGGCCCGCACCGCCAGACCACCCATGCTGTGCGCCACCACCAGCGGTGGCTGGCCGGTGGCGCGCGTCGCGCGCTCGATGGCGGCCTCCAGCTGCGGCACATAGGCGTCGATGGAGCCGAACACCGGCTCCAGACTGACCGTGGCGTAGGGCACCCCACGCGCGCGCAGCACGCGCAGCCAGGGCATCCACAGGCCCCGGTTGCAGACGAAACCGTGGACCAGCACCACCGCACGCCGGCCGGTGTGGGTGCCCTCGCCCACCGCCGTGTCGGGCAGCAAGCGCCAGCGGAACGGCTGCCACCACGAAAACACCCGGGGCGCGGTGACGGATTCGGTCCACCAGGCACGCAGCCACTCACCCACGGTGGCAGACGGCGCCGGGTCGGCGCGGTTCACGCGCGCCATCAGCGCGAACTCCACCCCCAGCACCAGTGCGTGCCCCCACAGGAACAGCGCGACCCCAGCCCCCTGCCACGCCGGCGAACCCCGCGCCAGCCACAGCCACACCAGCAGCAGGCCCGCCGCGCCCAGCGTGAGCCCGCGCTGCATCGCGGCCAGGGCCGAGCGCCCGGTCGTCATGCCAGCGTCACCGCCCGGGCGCCCAGCCGCGCGATCAGCTGCTGGGTCAGCCGGTTGACGATGCCGTAGATGGACAGCTGCGGGTTGGCGCCGATGCTGGTGGGGAACAGCGAGCCGTCGTGGACGGACAGGTTGGGCAGTTGCCAGTGGGTGCCGTCGGGCCGGGTCACGCCACACTTCTCGTCGCCTGCGAAGGCACAGCCGCCCATCACGTGGGCGCTGACCACGCGGGCAAGCAGCGGCTCCATGGGCAAGGCTTCGATCGCGGCTCTGGCCTCGGCCCAGCTGCGGTAGCGCGCGCCGCGCTCGTGCACCGGCAGGACCTCGCGCACACCGGCCGCGAACTGGATCTCCGCCATGGCCAGCAGCGCGCGGCGCGCGCCTTCCATCACGAAGCCGTTGAGCGGGTAGTCCAGCACCGGCGAGCCATCGCCGCGCAGCGTGACACGACCACCCTGCGACTGTTCGGCAAAGCCGTCGCGCAGCAGCGCCAGCTGGATGTGGCTGTGCGGAAACTGCCTGAGCAGCTCGGCCTGCGCCTGGCCGAAGCCAGGCACGGTCGAGGCGAAGATCACCGGATGGATGGGCGGCGCCTCGAGCTTGAAGCCCATGGGCCCGTCTATGGGATGGGTGTGCAGGAAGTGGTCCGAGTAGATGGTCTGCGGCGCGCCGGCCCAGCCCTCCACGCGCTGCTCGCACAGGGCCGCGCTCATCACCACCGGATGCAGGAAGGTGCGCCGGCCCAGCAGGCCATGCGGGTCGGGCGCGCCGGAACGCAGCAGCACGGCCGGGGAGTTGATGGCACCGGCCGCGAGCACGTAGTGGCGCGCGCGGATGCGCAGGGGCTTAGAACCTTGTGTCCCCCAGGCCACCGCCTGCAGCGCGGCCACCTGGCCGCCCGCGATCTCGAAGCGTTCGGCGCGGGTCTGCACCAGCAGCCTTGCGCCGTGGCCGAGCGCACCCGGAACCGTCGTCACCAGCATGGACTGCTTGGCGTTGGTGGGGCAGCCCAGGCCGCACGAGCCCAGGTTCCAGCAACCGTGCACGTTGCGGTGTATGGCCAGCGCCTCGATGCCGAGCTTGAGCGCGCCGCGCCGCAGCAGGTCGTTGTTCTCGTTGGGCGGGGTTTCCCAGGCGCCGATGTGCAGGCGCGTTTCGGCCTGGCGGAAGAAGGGCGCGAGCGCCTCGGGGCTGAAATCGGCCAGGCCGTGGTGCTGCCGCCAGAACGCCAGCGTGGGCTCGGGCGTGCGGAAGGAGCTGGTCCAGTTGACCGTGGTGGAGCCGCCGACGCAGCGGCCCTGCAGGATGGTGATGGCCTTGTCGGCCGTTTTGCGCGCGGCGGATTCCTGGTACAGCGTGGGGTAGGCCTCGGCCTCCAGCTGGCGGAAGTCGGTGCTGGTCTTGAGCGGGCCGTCCTCCAGCACCACCACATCAAGCCCGGCACGGGCCAGCAGTTCGGCGCTGATGCCACCGCCGGCGCCGCTGCCGATCACCAGCACGTCGCAGCTCAGTTCGTCGGGCACGGGCGCGAGGCCGGCGCCCATCACTTTCCAGCCTTGGGCTATGCCTTCGCGGAACGGGTCGGGTTGTCGGCTCATGGGGTCGGGTGTCTTCAGATGTCCATCGGCCCCGGGTAGCCCAGCTGGGCCCAGGTGCCGCGATCGGAGAAATAGGCCGCGCCTGTCAGGTCGTGCAGCGCCTGGTAGGCCTGCTGGCGCAGGTCGAGGCGGCTGGTCCGCATGGACTGCAGCGACACCTGTATCTGCGCCACGCTGGCATCGGGCCAGTCGGTGGCCAGTCCGGCCAGGCCGAGCCTGCCGGCGGCACTGGCCAGCAGGGCCAGCAGCTGCGACAGCTCGGCCTGCACGTGCTCGGGAAAGGCGCCGATGGCGTCATCAAGCCGCGCCAGCAGGCCATCGAGCGCCACTTGCTGCGCAGCCGGCCCGGCGGGCAGGCTGCCGTCCAGCACCGCCCGGCCCACGGCGCGGAAGACGGTGCGGCCGGCCTCGGTGAGGCGGCCCGACTCGACGCCGTGCCGCATCAGCGACAGGCCGGCGCCGGCCAGCGCCAGCGTGGCGCCACCCACCAGTCCCAGTTGGAGCAATCGTCTGCGTTTCATGGGGTTGTCTCCTGCCGTGCCATCATACGGAGCGCCTTGCGGCGCCCGGGGTGCGGAATTAGGGGTAGCGGTCTACGCCTGCTGGTCCCTCACCACACGCCCCGGGGCATCCGAGAGACCACCAGCATGAGCAAGCCACCCCATCCGAGAATCGCACCCTACCCCGGCCCCGCAGGCGGCTGGGGCGCGCTGCGCAGTGTCAAGAACGTGCTGATCGCGCAGGGCGTGCCGCTGCGCGGCGCGCGCACGTTGCTGTCGGCCAACCAGCCCGGCGGCTTCGACTGCCCCGGCTGCGCCTGGCCCGACCGCGACCACCACAGCAGCTTCGAGTTCTGCGAAAACGGCGCCAAGGCCGTGGCCGCCGAAACCACCACGCGCCGCGCCGGGCCCGAGCTGTTTGCCGCCCACACCGTGGCCGAGCTGGCGGCGCAGAGCGACTTCTGGCTGGAAGACCAGGGCCGACTGACCCACCCCATGGCCTACGACGCCGCGAGCGACCGATATCTTCCCGTGAGCTGGGACGAAGCCTTCTCGCGCGTAGCCCGTCACCTGAACGCGCTGCCCGATCCCGACCAGGCCATCTTCTACACCTCGGGCCGCACCAGCAACGAAGCCGCCTTCCTCTACCAGCTGTTCGTGCGCGAGTACGGCACCAACAACTTCCCCGACTGCTCCAACA